>UQCY01000009.1 GCA_900539645.1 uncultured Clostridium sp.
GAATTTAGTTTTCTCCATCTTCGTTTCCTCTGTACTCGTGTACAAAATCTTTATCATATAGTTTAGAGTTGTTGTAGTCCTGACCTAAAAATCTTCCAACCATTATAAGAGCAGTTTTGTTTATTCCATTTTCTCTTACCTTTGCTGCAATGTCTGTAAGTGTTCCTCTTAAAGCCATTTCATCTGGCCAAGTAGCCTTATAAACTACTGCAACCGGAGTATCTTCTGGATATCCACCCTCGATTAATCTTTCAACAACCTTTTCTATTTCCTGCACAGATAGGAAAATAACCATAGAAGTCTGATGTTTTGAAAATTCCTGTATAGACTCTTTTTCTGAGACAGGAGTTCTTCCTTCCATTCTAGTTATTATCACACTCTGAGAAATTTCAGGCACTGTATATTCAACACCAAGTGCAGAAGATGCACCTAAGAACGAACTAACTCCTGGTGTACAGTCAAATCCTACATCTACTTTATTTAGCTCCTCAACCTGTTCTCTTATTGATCCGTATATAGAGAAATCTCCAGTCTGAAGTCTTACAACCTCTTTATTTTCTCTAACTCCTCTTTCCATAACATCTATTATTTCACCTAAATCCATAACCGCACTATTGTATATCTCGCAATCTTCTTTACAGTAGTCTAGTAGCTCTGGATTTACTAAAGAACCTGCGTATATAACTATATCTGCATTTTTTAAAAGCTTGTAACCTTTTAAAGTTATAAGCTCTTTATCTCCAGGTCCAGCTCCTACAAAATGAACTTTACTCATAGCAAACCTCCAAATTAATTTATTTTTCCGCTGATATCAAAAAAATAGGGTTCTGTGGTTTAAAATACTCTCCACTACCCAATTTTTCTAGCTTTGATACAGACACCATGCTGACATCTATATCCTTAAATCCCTTATTTCTTAAAAGCTCTAATGCTTTATAAAAAGTGTCTATTATAATAAAATTGGCGCATAATTTTCCACCCTCGTTCAAAATTTCATACGTCCAATCTACTATTTCCTCTAATTTTTTTGCAGTCCCTCCTATAAAAACAGCATCAAACTTTTCATCTGTTTCAAAAGGAGCATATCCTTCTAAAATATCTAGATTTTTTACACCAAATTTTTCCTTGTTAGACGCAATCAGTTCAACTGCGTGCTCATGTCTTTCAACAGCTACAACCTTCATATTGGGTTTTTTTAATGCTGCTTCTATACATACACTCCCCGTTCCAGCTCCGACATCCAGAAAACTTTTGGCATTTTCTATTTCTAGCTTAGAAAGTGCAATCGCCCTAACTTCTTCCTTTGTTATAGGCACCTTACCTGTAATAAAGCTACTATTTTTCATTAAGTTTCACCTATTTCCGTAAAATCTATTATTTTTTTAATTTATGTTTCTGTTTATATATCAACTATTGATCATCGTCCAATATTACAACGATATTCATATCGTAGTTTTCTATTTTTAAAATATCCTCTGGTTTTCCAATAGTTATTTTTTCGTTATCGTATGAAAGATTTTCACCGACAGCCATAGTTTTTTTCAAACCCCTTTTAATTATTTCCCTGGCAATTTCTCTAGGCCCAATCTTTGAATCCGTAACCATACACACTTTGCTATGAGATAGCAGATAATCAAAATCAGGCTCTCTTCCATGACTGCTAGTCATATATAAATCGTTCATATCTACTTTTATTCTCGAAAACATATACTGCATTGAGCTAATCCCTGGAATTATTTCCATCTTTTCATTATCTACATTTTTGCTCAGATACTTGCCTATTCCGTAGACAGATGGATCTCCAGATGCTATAACAGTTATATTTTTTTCTATATTTTCATTTATATAATTTTTTATTTCCACTAGATTAGCACCTAAAACAATTTTCTCGCCACAAAAATTCTCAAAAATCTCAAGATTTCTCTTGCCACCGATTAAGACATCGGATTTAGCGATAATTTTTTTGCCAACCTCAGTTATATAGCCCTCGTTTCCAGGTCCTATCCCAACTACATTTAGCATACCTTCCTCCAAAGAATTAAAACTCTATCAACATTTTATTTTCTAAAACTGTCCAACATCTTCTCGGCATTTTTACTCTTTCCAAGTACTGTCTTATCCATTTTAAAAATAAATACTTCTATCTCGATTTCATTATCTACATGCATCTCTGCTCTTTTTTTACACTTTTCGCAAATTATATCAAAAACTTCTCCAAATCCATTTTCATATACAATATCTGTAGCTTCCTCAGTTGTAAGGCAAGAGTCAATCTTTCTCACTAACTCTGTTGAAGCACCCATCAACGCTAAATTTGCTATAAGTATCTCATTTCTAGCATCTGCAACCTTGCTGTGAGTGTTAAAAATTCCTGCAGATAATTTTATAAACTTACCAATATGTCCAGCCAAAAGAATTTTTTTAAATCCCATTCTCTTAGCTTCCATAAGCATATATCCTAAGAAATTGCTCGTCCTAACAACAGAACTATTTTCTCCAATCCTATCAGAAATAAAGCTCTCCCCATGATTTCCAGGTACAAGTATAATCTTATCCATTCCAAGCTCTTTTTTCATATTAAGCTCTATTGAAAGCGACTTTTTCCAACCTTCATCGCTCATAGGCTCAACAATACCACTTGTTCCAATTATAGATATTCCACCTACAATTCCAAGTCTAGGGTTGAATGTCTTATTTGCAACTTCTTCTCCCTTAGGAATAAAAATAATTATCTTTATTATTCTTTTTCTCTCATTTGAGTTATTTTTTAATATACTTTCTTCACTTGCTTTTAAAACAGATTCGACTTCTTTTGCAATCATCTTCTGTGGAACTGGGTTTATCGCAGGTCTACCAGGCTCGACACTAAGTCCTTTTTTAGTGATAATTCCTACTCCATCTCCAGAAAACACACAGAATCCATCTCCTTCAAATGAGAATTTTTCAGAAGTCTTATCTATCTCATCTTCGTACACCCAAGTTGCCTTTGCAAATATTTCTATCCCATTTGTGGCATCTATATCATCTCCACCATCTTTTTGAACAGAACAGATTGAATAAATTTCTCCCGTATCCTCATTCTTTTTAATCTCACTAGAAACAACAGGAATAGATAAATATATTCCTTTAGGTGTATCTATATTTACCGTATCTATTTTTTCATTAGTTAAAAGCATATACACAGCAGCCTTTGAAACCGCAGTTGCACAAGATCCCGTAGTATAGCCCCTTCTGTATTTTTTCCCGTCTATATATACAAATTCTTCCATAATACAAACTATCTCTCTATGCTGTAAAGTATCGCATTGATTATTGCAGCCGCTAGATTACTTCCACCTTTTCTTCCTTTAGAAAGTATGTATGGAATATTTGTTTCTGCAAGTCTTTCTTTTGACTCAGCTGCTCCAACAAATCCAACTGGAACACCTATAACAGCATCTACTTCCATCTCTCCTGCTTCCACCATTTCTATAACCTTAAACAGAGCTGTTGGAGCATTTCCAAGAACAAAAATCTTTCTTCCTCTGTCCTCAGCAGCTATCTCAACTGCAGCCATAGATCTTGTAATCTCTTTTTCCTTGGCTCTTGCAACAGTTCTATCATCTGCAACTAAACAAGCATAATTGCATCCCAATTTATCTAATTTTCTCTTGTTTATTCCGCTTAAAGCCATAGTAGTATCTGTGTAAATACTAGCCTTATTTTCAAGAGCATCCTTTATTATCTCAGCTGCATTATCAGATATTTTTAGAATATCTAAATACTCAAAATCGGCAGTTGTGTGTATAGCTCTTTTTATTATTTTTTCTTCTATTTCACTTTTGTACTCATATCCAGGTCTTATATCGTCTATTATTCCCTGTATAATCTCAAAACTTTTCTCTTCAATCTTCATAGGGTTTTTAATATAATCCAAAAAAATCCCTCCTTTTATTTTTTATTCGTATCTTATTCCACCTTTGATAATATCTAATGTGTACATATCTGAATAAACTTTGTCTATCTCTCTTCTTTTTAATTCAGCTATCATCTCAGTGCAATCAAAGTCTTTATCTACTAAAATTCCAACTATTGTACCACTATGTGCTACATTCACTCCAAATCCGCCACATTTATCAGATACCTCGATAATCTCATGTAGATACTCTTTTTTACAAATATTTTCATTTGCTAAACTACTAGCAGTACAAGCTCTACCAATCATCTCTCTATCTTTTTCAGTGAATCCTTTTTTAAGCATCTTAAAGGCATTTTCGATGATTTCTCTATTTTTCATCTTTGCCTCTTTGTACATTCTGTTCTTTCTAAGGTCTACAGTATTTAGATATTTATTAGGCTCTAAAAGAAAAACCTTCATATTATCTATATACCCAAGTTTTTCCTTCACTTTACCCTTAACTGGGTTAAATATCACATTATCCTTCATAAATACAGAATCTGTAGGCTCTATTGATGATGCTATTTCTGCAATTTCTTCTGGAGTCATTTCCTCACCTATTAGATTTAATGCAGCTCCTATAGCAGCTCCTATATCTGCAGTTGAGCTACCCATTCCCTTACTTACAGGAACCTCACTTATTATTTTTACAGATAAATTGTTTAGCGTTTCAACTGGTATATCGTATTTTTCAAATACTTTTCTTATAGCTAATCTCGATTTTTTTACATTTCTTATGTATATTTTCTTTTCTGTTCCTTTAACTCTTTCAGTTAAATCCTCTTCCTCACCATCTTTTCTCTCTTCAAGGTAAACTTCTGAAAAAAGATTTACTGCATAGGAGCAGAGGTACTCTTCATTTCCTATCATTCCCTGAACAAACTCTCCACAAGAAGCAGGGCATTTTGCGTAACCTTTCACTCTATTCACCCAATACAGATCTAAGTGCATCTACAAGTACAGTATTTTGTTCATGATTTTTAATAGCTACTCTAGCAAAACTAGAGTCTAAACCAATAAAATTAGACGCATCTCTAATGAGAAGACCTGCCCTTTTTAATAAATTTTCTTTCACATCCAATACATTTCTATTTTCAAATCTAACTAGAATAAAATTCGCATCTGAATTAAATGCCTTTATTCCATCTATTTTATTTATTTCATTTATCATACATACTCTTTCTTTAGAAAAATACTCCTTGCTTTTTCTTATGTACTCCTCCTCTTTAAATATAAAATCAGATGCAGAATCTGCAAATGAGTTTATCGTCCAAGGCTCTTTTTCATCGTACATTTTTTGAAGTAATTCCCTATTTGAGCTTATTCCATAACCTAGCCTAATTCCTGGTATTCCAAAGAATTTTGTAACTGCTCTGATTATGAATAAGTTCTTTGATTTTTCGACCATATTTACAAGACTTCTCTCTTTTTCAGAGTCTGCAAATTCAATAAAGGTTTCATCCACTATAAGCAACTTTCCTTCCTTTTCTGCAAATTCCAGTAGTTTTTTTATTTCTCTAACAGATCCATCTGGATTGTTTGGATTGCAGATAAATATACTGTCAAATTCGTCTTTTCTTCTGTAAATTTCGTCTAAATCAAGTTTAAAATCTTTCTTCCAATCCATCACAAAATCTACTACACTTAGACCTGCAATCTCTGCACCTTTTCTATATTCAGAAAAAGTTGGATTGATTATAGCAAGTCTACCACTTAAATTTCTCATAAGGAGGTAGATTATCTCCGTTGCTCCATTTCCAGGAATAATATAGCTATCCTCTACTCTAAGGTAGTCTGCTATATTTTTTCTAAGTCTTCTATATTTTATATCTGGATATTTTTGCAAATTCTCCACTCCAGCCGCTACAATCTTATCCATACTCTCTACAATAAATGGATTAATATTTGAGCTAAAGTCGATAATTTTATCTGCTTCAAGTCCATAGAGTTCGGCTGCTGAATTGATATCTGCCCCATGAACTGAGTTTATATTAACTTTTTCTTTATTGAACTCTTTTTCTTTGGTAGATTTATTTTTTTTATTCAAATTATTTTCCATCAATTCTTTCCAAACTCTCCTTTTAACAGTATTAATATATTATATCATAATGCAAAACAGCACTGATAAAATTAAAAGTGCATTAGCTGTTGTCGCATACATAAGCTTATTCATTCTAACTATATCGTAGTTTTCTAATTCTCTTTTTTTATCTCCAATAGTAGGTTTATATACTTCCTTCCCAAAGTAGATATTTGTTCCACCAAGCTGTACACCAATTGCTCCAGCTGCTGCACCTTCTGCAAATGCACAGTTCGGACTTTTGTGATTTTTTCTATCTCTAATCGCTATTTTAAACGAGCTTGCTCCATTCATACCACATAAAAATGCTCCTAAAGGCATAAATATCGCAGTTAATCTTGCTGGAATAAAGTTGGCTACATCATCTAATTTTGCAGATACACATCCAAGGTTTAAGTATTTATCGTTCTTATACCCTACCATTGAGTCTAATGTGTTTATCGCCTTATAAGTCATTGCTCCTACAGGGCCGAATAAAAATCCGTAGAACATCGGTGAAATTGTCCCATCTACAGTATTTTCAGCAACTGTTTCAACTGTAGCCCTTATTATCTCAGATTGACTAAGATTTGTAGTATCACGACCTACTATATACGAAAGCTGCACTCTCGATTTTTTTATATCTCCAGTTTCAAGTACGTTGTAAATCTTTGTAGCCTCGTCCTTTAAACACTTTGTAGAAAGTGTTGTGTAGATTATAAACGCACTCACAAAAATTTCTACGTATTTATTAAAGTTAGCAATCTTTACAATCAGTGCAGTTACAATTGCAGTTGTAACAACAGGCACTAACCACATCAAAATTCCCCAATATTTTAGAGATTCCTCTGATTTTGCATGCTTTCTTATAAATTTTTCTGTTTTGCTTATCAACTTACCTATAAATCTAACTGGGTGTGGAAACCAATACGGATCCCCAAACACCAAGTCCATTATGTAGCCAAGAATTATAATAAGTATATTTGCAAAACTATATCCAATCACAGTAAAAACAACCGTACTTGTTACCTGTGGTGTAAATAAATTTTCCATAATCAAAATTTCCTTCTATTATCTTTCACAGTTTTTAAGTATATTTTCTATACAATCCAAATTGTTGTAAAAATGAGTGTGAAGATATGTCGCAAGCGTATTTTTCTTGCTATAACCGCCTTCCCATTCATCTACAACTTTTCCATCTCTAATTTTTCTCATCTTATATGCGCATTTTTCGTCGCTTTTAAATATTGAGTGGTGGAATTCGTGCCCTCTTATACAATCTCCTTCTTTTGAGATAACTGTCTTTTCTATGACTTTTCCTTCACAGTATCCAAATCTTCTAAGTCTAGGAGTCATTTCGCTGACACCTTCAAAAATCCCAACCATATTTCTTTCAACTCCAGACTTGTCTATAATAGATTTTCCTAAATACATAAGTCCACCACATTCTGCATATATTGGAGTATTGTTTTCGTATAAGTCAAATATTGATTTTCTTATAGACTCATTTTTTTCTAATTCCTCAGCAAAAATTTCTGGGAATCCTCCACCAATGTAGACAAAGTCACACGTCGGAACCTCTATATCCTCAAGAGGACTAAAGTATTTTATTTTTATTCCAAGTTTTTCAAAAATCTCTATATTTTCTCTATAGTAGAAGTTAAATGCCTTATCATGTGCAATCGCAACAGTTTTTCCCTTAGCTAATTCAAATAAATTCTTCTTTTCCATTTCCTCAACTAAGTCAAATTTGCTGACAACTTCTTCGCTTTCTGATAATTCTATAATCCTATCTATATCTATATACTTTTCAATTTCATCCGCAAGTGATGAGAATTTCTCAGATAATTTTTCAACCTCATCCATTGGAACAAGACCTAGATGTCTTGATTCAAGTGCAAATTTATCATTTGGTGGAAAATATCCAAAAACTTCTAGCCCACAGTATTTTTTTATAGACTCTTTTATTATGTTGAAGTGGCTTTCAGTTTTTACATTATTTGCAATAACACCTATGATATTTACATTTTTATCTAAGTTTAAATAACCAAGTACTGTCGCTGCAGCAGATGCAGCCATTGCCTTCCCATTTATAACTAGTATTACTGGAGTTTTGGTAATCTTTGATGTGTAAGAACTGCTACAATTGTCTATATCAGTTCCAAATCCATCATAAAGCCCCATAACTCCCTCAATCACAGAAATATCGGCATCCTTTGATGCAGTATTTACTATGTATTTAATCTTTTCATCGTCTAACATATAAGAGTCTAGGTTTCTAGAATCTCTACAAGTTATAAATGTGTGAAAAGACGGATCTATATAATCAGGCCCAACCTTGTATGGCTGCACCTTTAGATTTCTCTTTGTAAGTGCCCGCATAATTCCAAGCGAAATTGTAGTCTTTCCAACTCCACTTGAAGTACCTGCAATCATAATCTTTTTCATATTTAAAATCTCCTATTATTAATCTACTTTGATACACTTTTTCAGACTAACTTTTCTATTTCTTAACTTATTTAATTTAATTACTTGCTTGAGTTTTTAACTATTTCGTATATTTTTTCCATGTCTAAGTTTTCTCTTAGCATATCCGCAAGTCTGTCATATTCTCTATTTTTAAACTCTTCAAATGATTCTACTTCACTAGCTACAGGTTCTAGTCCCTTCTTAGCTCTTATTGTGTTTAGAAGAGTTCTAGTAAAGTCTATCTCATCAAAAATTCCATGTATGTAAGTACCTACAACATTTCCTTCTGAATTTGAGCATCCTATTAAACAGTTCTCAACATTTTTATCTATTAAACCTATAGGCTCATTCGCAAATATTTCGTCTACACATTCATCTAGTTTTGTTGTCATTCCCATGTGTATTTCATAGCCTTTAACTTTTTTTCCTGATACATCATTTAAATAGCCTCGCACACTATCAGAAATAACTCTCTCTGTCTGCACAGTAGTTTTCTCTTTTTCAAATTCAGTTACAGTATTTAAAAGTCCTATTCCTTCTACCTCTAAATCGTCGCTTTCAACACCATGTTTATCGACTATTTTTTTGCCTAACATCTGATATCCACCACAGATTCCAAATACTAGCTTTCCTCTTCTAGCACATTCCTTTATCTGTTCTTCAAGTCCAGTTTCTCTTAGATATTTTAAATCATCTACTGTACTCTTAGTTCCTGGAATGATTAGCATATCAGGATTTCCAATAGATTCACCAAAATCTACATATCTAAGACTTACATCGCTCTGTGTTTCAAAGATATTGAAATCTGTAAAGTTTGACATATGTGGAGTCCTAACTATTTCGATATTTATGTCATTTTTCTTTGTTGCCTTTTTGAATCTAGTAGTTACACTGTCCTCGTCCTCAATCTTAATATCAGAGTACGGAACAACTCCCAAAACAGGTATATGTATGATATCCTCAAGCATCTTCACACCTTCAGCAAAGTACTCTTTTTTTCCTCTAAATTTATTGATAATTACACCTTTCACTCTTTTTCTCTCGTCCTCAGTTAAAAGTGCAAGTGTACCTACAATAGAGGCAAATACTCCACCTCGATCTATATCAGATACCAAAACAACTGGAGCATCAGCGATTTGTGCCATTCCCATATTTGAGATATCTCTTTCTTTTAAATTTATCTCAGCACAACTTCCTGCCCCTTCCATAACAATTACGTCATACTCATTTTCTAAATCAGAAAATGTGTCCTTTAAAATATCTACTAACTCTAATTTATATTCATGATATTCAGAGGAATGCATCTCTCCAACAACTTTTCCTCTAACAATTACCTGACTTCTATGATTTCCGCATGGCTTTAATAGGATTGGGTTCATGTCTGCTTTTGGCTTTATCCCTGCTGCTTCCGCCTGAAATACCTGAGCTCTTCCCATCTCCAGTCCTTCATCTGTGATGAAAGAGTTTAGCGCCATGTTCTGTGGTTTAAAAGGAGCTACTTTGTATCCGTCCTGAGCAAAAATTCTGCACATACCTGCAGCGATTATACTCTTTCCTACATTGGATGCAGTTCCTTGAAACATTATTTTTCCTTTCAAAAATTTCACTCCTTTCAACGTATAATTTTCCTATCTTATATTATACTATTTAATAACAATAATAATTATCTTTTTTAATGACTTTAATATTATTTTTCTCATTTTGTGTTGTTTGTTTAGTTAAATAGGAAATTTTGTAAGATTTTTTCAATTTAGCTTTGGAATAGATTATTTTTTAATAGATTCTTTTAGTATTTTTTTAAGATGGTAATAAAAAATGCGATTGCAGTTAATTTCTACAATCGCATTTTTTATGATTTTATAAGTATAAATATATAACTTGAATTATATTAATCTCTTCTTGCTGCAGCTATGCAAGATGATTCTATTCTTGGATTAAGTTCCTGAAAATAAACAAATAATAATTCTTTTGCTCCATTCAATACACTTTTATCACTCTTTTCACTAACTAATACTATCGGTTGGTCAGCTGTTATTGCTTGAAGTGCAAATGATCTATGTATTCCATCTGACTCTAATATCATAAATTTTTTACAATTTGGATAGAATTTTTTTATTATTTTCTTATTTGTTTCAAATCTATTTCTTCCTCCAATTCTGATGGCATTAGTTTTATTAACTAAATTATCACTTATTACAGCATTTCCACCTATTGCATAAGTTTTTACTGAACTTAAATCAGAGTTTAGTTTTTTACCATCCGTAACTATAACAGGGATTTTATTCTTTATTGCTGCAGAAGCTATTGATACAGCATCAGCTTCTCCATTTTTACCATTTACAATAGCAACAGTATCGACATCAGTTAATCTAGCCACTTCCTCTGCTACTCTATAGCTAGTTTGATATCTATCTCTTCCTGCTAACCTAGTTACATTATGTCCTTCTCTTTTTAATTTATTTTCTAATTCCTTTGTTATTACTTGCTCCCCACCTATTATATACACATCTTTAGTAAGTATATAATCTCTAACAACTCCACTACTTCCATGCCTTGTGTATACTGGTACTAAATTGGCATTAGCTGCACCAACAAGCCCACTTGCACTTAGCCCATCTGGGATATCTCTTTGAGATACTAAAACAGTAGCATCTGCATCATCTTTTAAGAAATATTCAAAGTTATCATATGATTCATAAGGTCCTATATTTACATATTTTGCGTCTACCTCATCATTTCTATAATCTGATAATGCAGATACTGGAACTATTGTAGATAACGTTAATATTGCTCCTAATGCTATCGATAGTAGTTTTTTGTGCATAATAATTACCTCCTTTTGGTTGTTAATTTTATAGTACTACTTATTTTATTTAAATTCAATATTTTATATTCAATATTTTCATATTTACACACCATAATATATCAATATCTCAAAATATATTTCACTATAAGTGAATTTTATTATACATCTTTGTAGACGATAATATAGTGAAAGGAGTTTTATTATGTATTTCAAAAATGATAAGGAATTATTCAAAACAATAGGAAATAATCTTCGTATATTTCGTAAAAAAGCAAATTTAACACAGGCTCAATTAGTCGAATCTGTTGGAATAAGTATCAGTTACTTATCAAAAATTGAAGCAAATAATTGTGATAAGAGTATTTCTCTTTCTATTCTCAATCAAATTGCAAATTTTCTAGAAATTGATATTATTAATTTTTTTAAGGAGGAATAATTTATGTCAAGAAAAACTAATAAACATGGCGGTGGAGCAAAAACTAACGAAAATGGTCTTTTATTTGAACAATCTACTTCACTAGTTAATTCACTATCTGATTCTGGTTTTACAATTACAAATGATGAAGTATTTTTTGATGGAAAATTTTTAGGATATACATATAATAAGCACAATTTTTATTCTAATTTTTTATCAAAAAAGAAAATTAATTATGAAGATTACAATTCAATAAAATGGCTTCCTGATGATGTATTCATAAACGAAATCAACAAAACAGTTTATATAATCGAAAAAAAGTTTCAAAATAGTTCTGGTTCTGTTGATGAAAAACTAGCAACATTTCAATTTAAAATATACGAGTATAAAAAACTTCTTGAACCAATTAATTATAAAGTTCAATACATTTATCTTTTATCTAATTGGTTTAAACAGCATAAGTACAAAGACTATTTTGACTACATGAAATTAAATAATTGTCCTTATTACTTTAATGAACTACCGTTGGATGCCATTGGACTATAAATATTGACAAATTAAAAGGGGTTATCACATCAACTATTGTTAATGCGACAACCCCATCAATTATCAATTTATACAATTACCTGAGATATTATATTATTCTCCAAATCATCAATATTATAAATATGTTCCATAATATCAAATGTTTCTCTAAGATTCTCTCTAGCTGATTGCCAACCTAAACCATCTGTAAACCAAACAAATTTAAATCCTTCTATTTCCTCAGCTTCTTGAGCGAGCATCTTATAACTTCTTGCTGTTTCATTTAACTTCGATCCCTGACTTGCATAGAAATTAGTTTCTATTGCATAAATTGTACTCTCTGTCTTTATCACAAAATCAAATCTTTTTACAACCTTACCTTTATTAGATAATACAGATAAATCTAGATTCCACATTTTTTCCATTTCAGTTGTTTTTAGCTCTTTAAAGTAGTTTACATCTTTTATAAACCCAGCTTTTTTTATATATCTTTCAACAAGGTCTTCCATCTGATGTCCGCCTCTATTTTTTCTACCATTAGAATCTAGACCTGTTTCTACACCATATACATAATCCACTAAATTATTAACTATGTGGTTTTCTAGCATGTCAAATAAACCAGTTTTTTTCATAAATATCTTGTACTGTTCTACACTCTGATTTATATTTTTAAAATTGTAATCAAATGCTCCATCTTCATCTTGTGCATATAGTTCATCAGCTCTAACAGCTAATAATATCGGTATACATTTCAATGTTTCTGGATACTTACTTACAACTTTTTCAAAATCACTTTCTATATTTTTAGAGCCTACTAGAGAATTTAGTATATTAAGTTCAATTTTTATATCCTCTACATTTTTTACAACTTTCTCAAAATCTACATAATAATCGTAGCTTGATATACTTTTTCTAAACTTACTTCTCCATAAATCAAAATCTCTACCCTTCATAATCCTCTTTCTCCAATCTTTTTTTAGTTATATTTAGATATTCTATTTCATTATCTATACCGATAAATTTTCTTCCATATCTTTTTGCTATAACTCCTGTTGTTCCAGAGCCACAAAAAGGATCTAGTATTATCTGATTTTCTTCAGTAGAAGAAATTACTATTCTCTCTAATAAATATTCTGGCTTTTGCGTTGGATGTTTTCCCTCTGACTTTTCACTTTTTTTAGTTAGACTTCCAGTCCAAACATCCTTCATCTGTTTCCCACCATTTATTTCTTTCATCTCATTATAATTAAATAAATGATTACTTTTTTTATCATTTTTCTTTGCCCATAAAATAGTTTCTGTAGAATGAGTAAAGCATCTACACGCTAGATTTGGTGGTGGATTAGTTTTTTGCCAAGTTATATTATTTATTATTTTAAATCCTTCTTGTTCTAAAGCCATTCCTATTGAATATATATTATGCATTGTACCCGATATCCAGATTGTTCCATTGGGTTTTAAAACTCTTTTACACATTTTTATCCATTTTCTATTAAATTTATGCTTTTCAGAAACACTATTTTCAGTATTTAAAGTGTCCCAACTTCCTTTATTTACAGACACCATTTTTCCACCGCTACAAGTAATCCCATCATTACTTAAAAAATACGGTGGATCTGCAAATATCATATCAATACTTTCTTTTTTTATTTTAGAAAGCACTGAAAAAGTATCTCCTAGTATGAGTTTACTGGCTTCATCTTCATAATATATTTCAACTGATTTAGATATTATTTTTTCTTCCATTTTTCTAGTAATTACAAATAATTACTTCCTCCCCTTTTCGATTTGATGCATCAGAATTTATCATTCTTTTTACACTAACAACATCTATTCTATATCCTTTGTTTGAATATAGCTCATTTATAAATTCCGTATTGTGATTAGTCAACATGCAATAACATCCTCTTTCTGTTAATTCATCATATAACTTAGCTAATCTCTTGTGACTCTCTACATCAAACCCTTCTTTTGTATAAGCCTCAAATGAAGTTGGATTTAATGGAGCATAAGGACTATCAAAGAATATAAAATCTCCCTTTTTAGCTCCTTTACAAGCTTCTTCAAAGTCACCTTCTAATATATTTACTGTTTTTAAATATTTTGCAGTTTCTCTAACGGCATCTTCCTCTATAGAAGTTCTTCTACTTTTATTATAAGGTACATTAAAAAGGCCTTTTTTATTTACTCTATATAAACCATTGAAACAATGTTTATTCATAAAAGTAAATAATGCAGCAAGTTCTAAATCGTATTCTTTTTTTAATAATTTATCATTGTATTTTTCTCTAATATCTAGATAGTATTCCTTACCATCTTCCCACATTTCTGAATCTAATTTCTTTACTAATTCTATAAATTCTTCAGTATTATCTTTAACTTGTCTATATACATTAATCAACGATGTATTTATATCGTTGATTGTAGCTTCTTCTGGTTGCAATTCAAACAAAACAGCTCCTCCACCTATAAATGGCTCATAATAATCATTATATTCTTTAGGCATTCTCTCTTTTATCTGATTTAATAATTGTCTTTTTCCTCCTGCCCATTTTAAAAATGGAGCTACTTTCACATTATTGCTCATAATTTGTCCTTTCTTTATTCTCAATCTATAGAACAATTATAGATTGAAAAAAAGAAAAAAACAAGTTAACTCAACGTTTACATACTATTCCATTTTTTAATCATTTTCTAAATACAAATAAATATTCATGCTCTAGCAATAAAAAGTTCCTTTCAAAACTTTTCTTGATCCAATAGTCTGTACTCTTACAGTTATACTGCTCCTTTATAATTATTTCCTTATTAATAAATCCTACATTTTTGAAAATATTCATAACTTCAAATCCTAATGGTATAACATTACCATTTTTTCTAATATCTCCCATAAGAATCGCACAATATTTTCCCTTTTTTAAAACTCTATAACTCTCTTTTGCTACTTTTTCCATCTCTTTTAAAAAACTCTCATAATCTAATAAAGAAATATCTTCTACAATATCTTTACTATATTTTATTGCATCTGCGTAAGGTGGATGTGTACAGATAAAATCAATTTTTTCATCTGGTATAAAGTCTAAATTTCTAGCATCTCCTTTTCTCAAGTATACTTTGCCAGAATTATCGTATTCAAAATTTGTACTAGATTTACACGAACATAATGCTTGAGTATTTACATCGACTCCTATAATATTTCTCCCTAGCAGTTTTGATTCTATAAGCGTTGTTCCTCCACCAACAAATTGATCTAATATCATATCTCCTTTCTTTGAATATCTTAAAATTAAATTTCTTGGAACATAGGGTGAAAAGTTACCCCTATATTTTGATGTATGTGTAGCCCAACTACCTCTTTCAGGAAATCTCCATACAGTTCCAGTTTCAAGTTTAAAATTATTAGGTTGCCAACTTCTCATAATTTTCATCCCTTCCTTCTATCTAATATTTTTGACAATCTTAATTATTTTTATTTAATTTTTTACAATAAAAAAGCAACAGATTTTCTGTTGCTCTAAATAGTTATTTTTAAAATTTTAATGGTTCCATCTTATCTTCTTCCGTAATCTCTCTCAACACCCTACAAGGATTTCCAACTGCAATCACTCCACTTGGAATATCCTTCGTTACCACGCTACCAGCACCTATAATAGTCCCATTACCTATACTAACTCCACCACAAACTGTAGAATTTGCTCCAATCCAGACGTCATCACCAATCGTTATCGGTGCAGATGTACCAATACCATATGCTCTTTGCTCAGCATTTATTGCATGACCTGCACAAGCTAAACAAACCCCTGGCGCAATAAACGCATTCTTTCCAATATTTACAGGCGATGTATCTAAAATAACGCAATTGTAGTTGATTATTGTAAGTCCATGAGTGTGTATATTAAACCCGTAGTCGCATCTAAAAGATGGTTCGACAAATGTAAGTGGATGACAAGTTCCAAAAAGATTTTGAAGAATCTCAGCTCTCTTTTCTGACTCATCAGGTCTACTCTGATTGTATTCCCAACAAAGACTCTTTGCTTTTATCTGTAATTCATTTGGCATATCTCTATGATCTGAGCAATACTTTTGTTGTGTTTTCATTATCTCTAACATATCCATTTTTTTCACCTCTTAATTTTATTTACTAAAATTATAGCACACTAAAATTTCTCATATAATATATTAATTTTTTAATAAAAATAAATTTATTGTCAATAATTATATTTAGAAGATAAAAATAAACTAATTTGACAATATGTTATATATAACATATAATTTTATATATGGTATATATAACATATCACAGGAGGAAAATCATCTTTTAATCGCGAGGTGAATCAATATGTCTAAAAATTTTAGAGAAACATTAAATAAAGAATTAAAAAATCCAGAATTCAAAAAGGAATGGGATTCTCTTGAACCCGAATATCAGATTGTAAGAGCTATCTTAGAATCTAGAAAAGAAACTGGAATAACCCAAAAGCAACTAGCAGAAATAACTGGAATTAATCAAGCTGATATAAGCAGATATGAAAATGGAAGTGGAAATCCTTCTTTAAAAACATTAAAAAGACTTGCTGAAGGTATGGGTAAAACTTTAGAAATAAAATTTTTATAAATTTAAATGGACTATTGTATTAATTTTTCTAATACAATAGTCCATTATTTTTAGTATATAACCTCTATCAATTTTTCATACAACTCAGTGTTATCATACACCCCATCAAACTCACTTGCTCCAACCCCCTCTGCAAACACCGCCATTGGAGCTGCTGTATGTGAAAACGAAGTAAATCCTACTCCACTCTTTTGAGCAAGTATTCTCGCAGCTTCCACAGTTATAGGTTCATGGCTTCCGTACAACATACTCTCTTCTTTAGTCCTATTTTTTCTATTTTCAAGAGTCAAATCATAAGCCTTTTTTAACCTTTCATATTCAAATTTACTAAGTTCCAAACTATTTTCGTCTGAATGTTTGTGATCGTCATCAGAATCCTCTTTTGCTTTTTCTTCTTTAAATACTAAAGGCTTCTTAAGTCCAAAAACATACTCTATATCTTTTAGTACTTCTCTAAAATCTGTCTTTTCTTTTATATACTTAGAAACATACTCCTCATTAAATCTATCACAAGACATCTTCTGTAATCCTAGATTTTCAAGGTGTGTGTCGTATTCTGAGTTTGAATTTCCTATTGCTAGCCCTCCTGTTTCATGGTCACCCGTAACGATAATCAGAGTTTCATCTTTGTGATTATTATAGAATTTAAGCGCTTCATCAACTGCATTGTCTAAGTCAATAGTTTCATAAAGTGCTGATGCTACATCATTTTTATGACAGACCCAGTCTATTTTTCCACCTTCAATCATCATAAAGAATCCTTTATCTTTTTTATCTTTATCATATAAAAAATCTATTCCTTTTTTTACATAATCTGAAAGAGAATCAGACACCTCTTTTCCATTTTCCTGTTCGTATTTTTTGTCTATACTGTACTTCATAGCATCTGTTTTGTCCCTATCCTCAGCTATTACCAAATACTTTTCACCATTTGAAGAATTTCCTTTTTTAGAGTTATTTCCCAACTTTTCAAATTCTTCCTCACTATCGGCTACAGTATATCCTTTTTCCTCGGCTATTTTTTCAAGGCTTTTCTTATCTCCATTTTCGCCGTTTTTATCCTTAAAATCTCCACCTGCAAAATAGTCAAATCCTATATTTAACATCTCCTTGCCTATTTCATAGTATCCTTTTCTAGACTCCCGATGAGCAGAAAATCCAGCAGGTGTAGCGTGATTTATATTTACAGTTGTCGCAATTCCAACCTTATATCCATCTTTTTTTAACTTATGTGTAATTGTTTCGTACTTTTTCTTTCCGTCTTCGCTTACATTTATATTTCCGCTCTTAGTTTTTTCACCTGTAGCCATAGCAGTTGCTGTAGATGCCGAATCTGGAATTAGCGAAGTTTTATCTGGATTTTGCATAGTTCCATTAGTACTTAGCTTCAATATATTTAAACCAGTATTTTCTGTTTCTTTTAAGTAATAATCTGCTAATTGAAGCTGAGAATAGCTCATTCCATCACCTATGAACAAAAATATATACTTTGGTTTCTTTCCATTGTATTCAGTATTAGATGTCGTTATTTCAATGCTTTCCTTTTTATCAATGCTTTTCGCATAGTTATCTTTTGTTTTTATATTATATCCAAGCGAAAAACTAGCTATCAAAGAAATAACAACAGCCAATATCGGTATTATTTTCCTTTTATTATTTTTCATAATTCACTCCAAAAATTATTTTGTAGCTATTTTTTTATATCTGTCAGTACTTTTCCTATATCATCATTTATACACATAGACCTATCTGCTATTTTCTCTGGTATATATGTAGAATCAAGGCTTATTGATATATACTTTGCATTTTCTCCATTCTTCACCATTCTCCAAAATGGATATTTTATTATACCTGGAGTATTCAAGCCTACTCCCAATTCTAAAAACAATATTTTTTTATCTAGGTTATTCTCTAAAAATTTTACATATCTATCTTTAGCCTTATGCCATCCTTCATCCTCGACAAATTTATCATCTGCTCTTAGATTCATAGTCATTTTGGCGCCACAGTTTGGACATATAGGTACGAGCTCTGAAGGTATCTTCATATCTTTTTGCTGCTCTACCATTTTCTTTACTATATCCTCATTGTCAAAAGTCTTTTGACAACATGGGACACTACACTGAAATAGTCCATAATCTCCTTGAGTGTAGAATAATCTCGATTTATCAAATCCTGCCTTTTGAAACATATGATCCACATTTGTAGTGATTACAAAGTAGTTTTTATCTTTTACTAGTTCGTACAGATTTTTATATGTTCCATTGTCTACATCTTCGTACCTATTTATGTTTATGTATCTCGACCAATATGCCCAGTATATTTCATCAGATTCAAATGGGTAAAATCCTCCACTGTACATATCTTCAAATCCATATCTTTCTCTAAAATCAGAAAAATATTTTTCAAATCTATCTCCATCGTACTTTGCTCCTGCTGATGTTGAAAGACCAGCTCCTGCTCCAATTACTATCGCATCTGCTGAATTTATTTCTTTTTTTATTATTTTAACTTTATCTAAATATGTTTCTGTAAATTCTTTCATCTTCTTCCTTAAAAACATTGAATATCACCTCAATATCGTTATCCTTTAGAAATTCTCTAACTGTTTCAACAGCTATCTCTGCTGCTTTTTCATTAGGAAATCTAAATTCTCCTGTTGATATACAACAAAATGCTATTGATTTTAAACCATTTCCTACAGCTAGCTCTAAGCAAGATTTATAGCATGATTTAAGTAGTTCACACTCTCTTTTTGTAAGTTCTCCATATACTATTGGCCCAACTGTGTGAATTATATTTCTTGCAGGAAGGTTAAATCCTGGAGTTATTTTGGCCTTTCCTGTTTCCTCTTCATGTCCTTGATTTTTCATCATTTCATTGCAGTATATTCTAAGCTGTACTCCAGCAAATGTATGAATTGCATTATCTATACACTTGTGGTTTGGGATAAAGCATCCTAACATCTGAGAATTCGCAGCATTTACAATGGCATCTGCTTTAATTCTCGTGATATCACCTCTCCAAATGTATATCCCCTTTTCGAGTTTTTCCATATCTTTTAATTCTACAAAACCTTTTTTTCTAGTTTCCTCTTGTAAATACTCATCTTGCACCGATAAAAATTCTCCGTCTATTTTATCTGGCATCCTAGTATTAAAAAGCGCCCTCAATATTCTTTTTTGAGCTTCTTCATTTTTCAACCAATCTTTCTTTTTTCTTTCTATATTGTAATAGGCTATTAGTGCTTTTCCATCGCTTTCATTTTTTCTCTCATCCAGTAATCTTTCTATTAAATATATTCTTCTTTCTACTTGATTTGATTCATTTTGAAATTCCATAAGACCACCGCCTTTTATTTTCTATTAAATCCGTTTTAATATCGCCTCAACAGGACATACTTGTGCACAGTTTCCACAGTTTAAGCAGCTCTCGTGATTAATTTTCACTTGATGCCAGTTTTTCTTATCCTCAACTATACAATTCTGTGGACATACTTCCTTACATCTTCCACAGTTTATACACTTATCTGTGACAAAATATCCTTTTTTCTCTTTCTTTTCCCCTCCAAATGAAAACTCAATTCTCTTAATAGGTCTTACACTTAAATCAAAGAACTCTCCGTTTCCTTTGTATAATTTAAAAACAGTTAAATTTAATCTAGATTTTTCTGTAGGATATATCTTATTCATATACTCGTTTTTTGAGAATAGGTATCCTATTTTTTCTGATCCAAGTTCTTTTACTGTTCCTTTTATTGTTATTGAAATAGTTTCTAATGTTGAATTCCCCTTCATCGCTGTTAATGATATATTGTTATTATTACTTAGCCTTTTATATAATCCTTTTCCTTTTGATGTTAAAAAATATACCCCTTCATCATCGTAATCCATTATATCTACCGCACATGTCACTGGTAAATTATTTTCATCTATTGTAGCTATTACAGATGTATGTATTTCATCTACTAGACAACTAAAAATTTCTGTTAATAATTTCATATTTATCCCACCTTTTGTTTATTTAGATAAATATATTATATAATATATAGAAAAAAATCTCCTCTTTATAGGAGATTTTTTAATCATTATTAATAAAATTATATATACTTTCTGTTATTATAATTTTGCTTCATATGGAGGGTTTCCAGAAAAATCTGATTTGATTGTTTTTATGAGTTTTAATAGGTTTAACTGTCTATTTAGAGCATTTAAAAGATTATTTGAAAATAGAGGAAAAACTAGAGAGTCTATGGCAGATAACTGCGTAGAGAAAGTTGATTTTGAATTTATTAAGTGGATTTTATTTGACTCTAGAAAAAAATCCCAGACAGATAATTATAAATACGCATTGGAAAAATACAGCGATAAAGTTGTAGTTATAAGAAACCAAAAAGAATACGACGATTTTATAGATAATTTTAAAAGTAAATATCAAGTTTTTAAACTCTAAAAGGGACTGTTGTATATTTCATATCAGTCCCTTTCTTATTTTCTATAATCTTATTGTATTTCATCTCTTGATGGAATTGAAGTTTGTGCGCCTTTTCTAGAAACTGTAATAGCAGCTGCACTCTGCCCAAAGTTGATAGCTTCTTCTATGCTCTTTCCTTCATTTAGTCCAATCACTAGCCCCGCAGTAAATGTATCTCCTGCTGCTGTTGTATCGACAACAGTAGTCTTTTTACAATCAAAGTTTTTTATATTTTCTCCATCATATGCTATTGCTCCATCTCCACCAAGTGTTGATATTACAAAATCTGCACCTGTTTTCTGAAGCTCTATAGCAGCTTTTTTGTATTCTTCAATATTGTTTAATTTTTTTCCAGTTAGTGTAGCTAATTCTAGTTCATTTGGTTTTATAATATAGCATCCTCTCCAAAGGTTTGTGTCTGGATTTTTTATCGCTGGTGCTGGATCTATTATCACTTTCTTTCCTTTTGATATTGCTATATCTTTTACATATTTCACAGTATCTATCGGAACTTCAAGCTGCATAACAACATACTCTGCATCGTCAATTAACTCCATATTTCTGTCAATCATATCTCTATCTACAACCGCATTTGCACCAGATATTACAGTTATGCAGTTTTGACCATTATCGTCTACATATATGTACGCTTGACCTGTGACATTGTCATTTACAATTTCTATTCCGCTTGTGTCTACATTTACACTTTTTAGATTGTTTAATAAAATCTGCCCTGCATCATCGTCACCAACTGCTCCAATCATTGCGACATCTCCACCTAGTTTTCCTATTGCGTATGCTTGGTTTGCACCTTTTCCACCAGGTATTTTTTTAAGGCTTTTTCCAAAAATTGTTTCACCTGCTTTTGGCATATTTTCTACTTCTATTACATAATCTAGGTTAAGACTTCCAACTACTAGTATTTTGCTCATTAGTATCACCCTTTTCCTTTTATATTCTTCCTTTTTATTATAATATATAATCTCTGAAAATATTGATTTTAGGCAATAAAAAAGAGATACCTCACTTGAGATATCCCTTTATTTTGGCTATATTATTTTGAATTTTATAAGCTGTATGCTGCTTCGAAAGCTTCCCACATTGCAAAGCTTGCCTGTCTAGCTCTCTTAGCATCCCCAACAACGTGTACTTCTGGAACAAATTCTTTTATCTGTTCAGATATTGGATCGTAGTTTCTAGAACCAAGTCCGAATAGTATGTAGTCGAATCCTCTTAACCATTCTTCTGTACCGTCAGCTCTCTGAACTTTAACGTCGTGGTCAGTTACTTCTAATATTTTAGTATTTACATTTATATGAACACCTTTGTTTTTAAGTTTTCTTATTAATGGAGTTCTATTTGGAGCACATACTCCTGTTAATAACTGTGGTAACATTTCTACTAATGTAACATCTATGTCACCGATACTAGCATCAAATCCTCTAGTGAATGCGTTTGGTCTAGCGTTTTCTAATACTGTTTCTGCAGTTTCACAAGCAACAGCTCCTCCACCTAGTACACAAACTTTTCCTTTTGGTATAACGAATTTACCTCTTAAGAAGTCATGAGCTGTAAGGATTGGATAATCTTTAGTTCCTTTTATTGGTGGAACTAGTGGCTTAGCACCTGTTGCAACTATAACTGCTTCTGGAGCGAATTCTTTTATGTTTTCTACTGTAGCTTCTTTTCCGAATACCATTTTTACACCAGCTTTTTTAGCTCTGTAGTTTAAGTGAGATAACCATTTAGTCATTTCCTGTTTACCTGGAGCTACTACAGCTAAGTTTAACTGTCCACCTATCTGGTTGTCAGCTTCCCAAAGTGTTACATCATGTCCTCTTTCAGCTGCTGTAACTGCTGCCATCATACCACCAGGTCCAGCACCTACAACTAAAACTTTTTTAGATTTTTCAGCTGGAACTTCTGGATAATCATATTCAAATCCAACTCTTGGGTTTATATGGCAACGACACTGTGGTCTATCTGCAGTACGGCTTATACAGCTTCCTCCGCAGCTTGCACATGGAGTTATTTCATCAAATAAGTTTTCTTTTGCTTTGTTACATAAGTCTGGATCTGCTAATAATGGTCTACCTATTGATACCCCATCAACTAGTCCTCTTTCAACTATTTCAGCAGCGTATCTTATGTCATTTATTTTACCAACAGCGTAAACTGGAACATCTACAACTTTTTTGATTTCAGATGCTTCGTGTACGTTTACACCTATGCTTTTGTTCTGACTTGGTATTATGTATTCTAATCCTTCGTACTGAGTACCACCAGAAACTTCAAACATATTTACACCAGCTTCAACAAATTTTGGAGCTAAGTATAACATATCTTCTAAAGAGTTTCCTCCTATCATTCTTTCATCTCCAGATATTCTAAGCATTATTGGGAAATCAGGACTTACATTTCTACGAACTTCTTCTATCATTTCTATTACAAATCTTGCTCTATTGTCTAGACATCCGCCGTATTCATCCATTCTTTTGTTTCTTAATGGAGATAAGAATGAACCTGGTAGCATGTAAGCATGTGCACAGTGTAATCCTATACCACCACATCCTGCTTCTTCAACTCTTCTAGCAGCCTGTCCAAACTGTTTTATTATTTCATGTATTTCATCTACACTTATAGCACGGCTCACATGGCAGTTAGCGTTTGTATTAACTGATGGTCCAAGTGGTGCTATGTGTCTGTATCCGCATATTGATTCTGGTCCTGGATGTATAACCTGAGGTATTAATGTACTTCCTGCTTCTCTAACTCTTGTTGCAAATTCTCTGAACTGAGGAACTAGATCATCAGAATCTAAAGCAGTTGTGTTACCCATGTATTTATATTTACTATCTATTGTTACCGCGTCTATTGTTACATATCCTGTTCCACCTTCAGCTCTACGAACAAATATATCTGCTAATCTTTTTGGAACTGTTCCATCAGCAGCTTCGTAGTCCATACTCATTGGTGCCATACCAACTCTGTTGTTTAATGTTAATGATCCTATTGTTAAAGGTGAGAATAGTTTAGAATTTTTCATATCCATGATGTTGTTTTTTCCTTTCGAATTTTTTTTATTTTTATTTTTTATTTTATTTTTTATATTATGCAAACTTTTTCCTTAGTTTTGGTCAAAGCCCTTTGTCTATATTTATGATAACAAATATTCTTTTCTACCATTGGACAAAAAGTTGTCGAATACTCGCTAATTTCTTGCACTTTTTGCCTAATAATATATCACTTTTTGAATATCTATTATTATCTACTTTGGGAATATTTCTTTGGTTGACGAGTTTAATTATCATTTATATAAATTTGATAGTATTTTGTCATTTTTATACTAAAAAAGGGACTCAAGGCCCCTCTTTTAATTGAGTGTTTTTTCAACTCTATTATTATTTTTAAATTATTTATTGTGTATTTTTGGTAGCATTCTAACTGCAACTATTGCTAATATTACACAGCATACTTCAACTAATGCTAATGTATGTATAGAAGAAACAGATGCTAATGATTTAGCAGCAACTTCTGCAGTTCCGTTGGCCATTACTCCAGCCATTCTTGTTGTAACTGTGTTTGCAAATAATGGTACGAATACCGCAACACCAAATGGAGCAGATATATCTCTGAATAATCCATATGTACCTGTTCCTGATCCAGCTTCTGCCTGAGATAATCCAGATAATGAAACTTTCATTAGTATTGTAGCATTTCCTCCAAGTCCTATACCTAACATTCCTAGAGAACCAGCTAGCATTGCAAATGGTGCAGTTTCTGTGAAGAAGTACATCATTGCACAACCTATACCAGTAAATATAAGTGATCCTGTAAGTACAGTTTTTGGTTCTTTTTTATCTGCCATAGGTCCTATAAATACTGAACCTAAAGACATACCTATGTAAAGGATTGATATTGCGAAACTTGATATTATTGTATTTTCTGGCTGAGTAGCTCTAACAAATAATATTACGTTTGTCATATTAGCCTGCATTAATCCTTGAGTAAGGAATAATATTAATACTGGTAATATGAATTCTTTACGTTTCATAAATTTACCACTTAATATTGGGTTTTCAGCACTGCTTTCAGCTTTTATTAATAAGAATAATGTTACTAAAGCTACTGCTGTAACACCTAGGAATGGAGCTGATGTCCAACCTATATTCTGTCCGAATGATGGTATACATAATACTAAACTGAAGAATATTAGTACGCATACTGCACCTTTTTTATCGAAGTTATCAAGACTTTTCTTTTCAAAGTCTGTTTTCTTAATCATTACTGAGCATATGAAGAATGTAACAACACAAAGGGCAACACAAACCCACATCATCATTCTCCATCCAAATGCCTGCATTATTAATCCACCGCAAGTTGGACCAACAACAACTGCAGCACTTGATATTAACATATAAAGAGCGAATCCCTTACCAGTTTCTTCTGGTGGATATTCAGTAACTATGTAAGCCATTATAACTGGAGCTATAGCCGCTGTACCAACCCCAACTATAAATCTTGCACCTAACATGAATATTAATGAAGATGCTATTGCTGTTAATACGTTACCTATTGTGAATACTATAATTCCTAATAATAAGGTTTTACGACGTCCAAGTACGTCACCTAATTTACCAAGTATTGGAGCACACGCAGCTGTAGACATTGCAAGAGCTAGTGCTATCCAAGTAGTATTGTTATCGTTAAGACCCATATCTGCTACGAATGCAGGTGCTAGAACGGCTGTGAAACCACCTATAAGACCTACTAGTAACGCTGCTATAGCAAATGGGATAAAGCCTTTTTTATAGTTTGCGTTTGTTGCTGTCATTTCAATTCTCCTTGTATAAAATTTAAGCAATTTTTATTTTGTTTTTTTTATAACATTTCGTTATAATATCAAGCCTGTCAAAATTTTCATTCTGGCAGGCTCGACATTTATATTTTATTGTTTAATACGTTTCTTATTTATCTTTTTTAGCCATGTGAGGTATAACCTGATCAAGTTTGTAACGTTTTATAGTTGTTTCAAGGTCGAATTCGTTTACGATACCTCTAGCATATAAATCATCGATTTCTTCTTTAGAGTATCCAAGGTCTCTAAGTATGTCTCTGTTGTCCATACCAAATAATGGAGCACCTCTCCATATTTCAGAAGGGTTGTTTTTGAATTTATTTATTAATCCAAGACCTTTTATGTGTCCCATCATTGGGTCATCCCATTCCATAACTGTTCCACGAGCATTCCAGTGAGGGTCATTTAAGCAGTCTTCAAGATCATAAACTCTCTGACATGGTATCTGAGCTTCCTGCATAGCTTTTTCAACTTCTGGCATAGTTCTTTCAGCAACATATGCTTCCATAGCTTTTTCCATTCTCTGTCCAACAGGAGTATCTATCATCCATCCTGTGAATCCTTCTGGGAAGTCTGGGTCACCTGTACCAGGAACTGGAAGTCCTATTATAGGGAATCCTCTCTTACATACTTCAGCACCAGTCATACCTATGAATATAGTTCTTCCATCTTTACAAGTATAGAAACTGAATAGAGCTGCCTGAGCATCTTTGTTACCAGTTTTTGGAACACTTACACCATCAGTAGCGTACTGTATCATACGTCCATCCATTATACGAGCTAGAGCTTCGTACTGAGCAACGTCTACAGATTCTCCTTTTCCAGTTAACTGAGTACTTACGTAGCATGCTAGCATTGCCCAGCAAGTAGTAAGACCACATACAAAGTCACTTAGATAAGGGTTTATTTTTAATGCTTCATTAACACCGTTTAATGACATGTATCCACTGAATGCCTGTCCAACAGCATCATAAGAAGCTTTTGTTACGTATGATGGATCTCCAACCTGTCCGTATCCAGAAACGTGAACTATAGCTATTTTAGGGTTTACTGACCATATAACTTCATCAGAAAGTCCTAGTCTGTCGTACTGTCCACCTTTTGATGATTCAACCCATATGTCAGCCCATTTTATTAAGTCTAAGAATATTTTTCTACCTTCTTCAGATTTTATATCAGCAACCATTGATAACTGGTTTCTGTGGTTCTGAGGGTATCCATACCAACCTCTCTGGTTGTCAGGTTTTTTAGGTCCTTCAAAGTGTATAACTGTAGCACCACATTCTGCTAAAAGTCCACCACCTAAAGGTCCTGCTATGTTAGATCCACTATCTAATATTTTTAATCCAGAAAGTGCACCAAATTTAGGAAAATCTTTTAATCCAGCCATTTTATTTCTCCTTTTCTTTTAAAGAACATTTTTTATATTAATCGTCGTATTATATATCTAATTTACAGTTTTTTTAATTAAAGTAAATCTTATGATGGTCTATAAGCACCGTCAACACTTACAGTTGTAGCTGTTATACCACTAGCTAAGTCAGAAGCTAAGAATAAGTAAGTATTAGCTATTTCTTCTGGTTCTAACATTCTCTTCATTGGGAATGAGCTTAGGTATCCATCTAATATTTCTTCTGGTATATTACCAACCATTGGAGTGTTAACAACACCTGGTGCAACACCAACAACTCTTATGTTTTTACGTATTATTTCTCTACCAAGAGCCTGAGTGAATCCTATAACAGCTGCTTTACTTGTTGGGTATCCAACTCCTGATAATGATCCGTGTATTCCTGTTACTGAAGCAGTATTTATTATAACTCCTTCTTTTCTACCTTTCATGCACTGGTAAGCAGCCCAAGCACCATTGAATACACCAGTTACGTTTATATCCATTAAATATTTGAATTCTTCTGGGCTAACTCTTGAGAATACGTTTGAGCTAGTAACACCAGCATTGTTTATCATAACGTCTAATCTTCCGTATTTTTCAGCTACTGCACCAACTGCAGCCATAACTTCATCTCTATTAGTTAAATCTGGAGCAAATCCTAATACTTCTTTATCTGGGTGAGTTTCTTTTAATTCTGCTTTAGCAGCATCTACTTCTTCCTGAGTTTTTCCGAATATAGAAACTGTTGCACCGTTATCCATGAATATTTTTGCTGCGCAAAGTCCTATACCACTTGTTCCACCTGTTATTATAACTATTTTGTCCTGTACTAAGTTCATCGTCTTATCTCCTTCTACTTTAAATTAAGATTTTAAAAGATTATAGTTTTATTTATTTTAGGAAGGCTAGCTATTAACTAGCCTTCATTTGTACCTTTAATTATTATTTTTCTTTATGCATATTGCTAGTTATATGTATTTTTGGATCTCTCATGAAATGTTCTTCAAATATACGAACATATCCAGTTTCTTTTATATACCACTGTCCATCTATTTTTTCATATTTATCTGTGTAGAATGCTCCACCGTTTATGCCAACGTTTTTGTATTTTCCATCTGTAAATATTAAGTTATCTTCTAAGTACCATCTTCCTGTAGCAGTGTTTTCACTGTCTATAGTTATTTCTGGAGTATGTCCCATATGCATACTTATTTCTTCTTTAGGCATTGCTGCTGCTAAGTATTCAGTAACTTCTTTTGGACTATGGAATACTAATTTTCCATCTGAGTAAGAAGTTTCTATATTAGGAGAAAGAGTTGTTTCTAATTCATCCCATAATTTTCCATCTAAGCAACGGAAATATTTAGCTTTTAACTGTTTTATAGCTTCTATATCGTTTAATTTCTGTATTTCTTTTTCTAATGCTTCTATTCTTTCTTCTAAAGTCATTTTTTTCGCCTCTTTCTAATAATTTATATAATCCTAATAATCTATATAATTAATTTTAAAATTATATACTCATACCTACTTCGTAACCTTCCTGAGTAGCTATTCTAGCATCTCTAGCACCTGCTGCATCACCGATTACGTTGAATGGAACACCTAATTCTTTACATTTTTCCTGTAAATCTTCACTTGGTCTAGCAGTTATACCTGTACAGATTACAGCTGCATCACATTCTAATACACCCTGTGTAGTTTCTTTAGTTTTTCTATCTGTCATTAAGTAATGTAATTTTCCTGGTTCTATACCTACTATATTAGTTCCAGACATTTTGTTTATTTTGTAGTATTTGAATTCTGGGTTCATGAACATTCTTCTAAGCATGCTTAGACCTGTACCAACACCTTTTCTTTCTATAGCTGTTACCTGAGCTCCTCTAGCTGCTAAGTACTGAGCAACTTCTGTACCAACTAATCCACAACCAACTACTGCTACATGTCCTTTTGGTTCTACTTCACCTTTTAATACCTGATACTGAGTGTAAACTTTGTCGCTATCTATACCTGGTATAGCTGGAGCTACGTAATCAGATCCTATAGCTATAACAACGTGGTCTGGAGCGAATTCTTCTATTAATTCTGGAGTAACTTTTGTATTGTATCTAACTTCTATTCCTAAACGAGCTACTTCTTCAGCTTCCCATTTAGCTGCAGCTGCCCAGTCTTCTTTCATTGGAGCTTTACCTGCTAATACGAACTGTCCTGCTAAGTGATCAGAAGCTTCGAATATAACTGGTTCATGTCCACGTTTTTTAAGTACTTCAGCTGCTAATATACCAGCCATACCACCACCGATTATCATAACTTTTTTAGGTTCATCAGTTTTTGGCATACCTTTGTATTCTAAGCATAAGTGAGGGTTTCTTGTACAAGTTATGTGAGTCATCTGAGGGTTTATAACTGCATCGTAGCATCCCTGGTCACATCCTATACAATGACGTATTAAATCTTCTTTACCTTCTCTAACTTTAGCAACCCAATCCTGATCTGCTAACTGAGCACGACCTATACCAACTAAGTCAAATTTTCCATCTGCTATTACCTGGTTAGCCATTTCTCCTGTGTTTATACGTCCAACACCCATTACTGGTATTTTTATCTGTTTTTTGATGTTGTATATGTTTTCTATATTGAAACCGTGCTGTAAGTTGAAAGGAGGAACTTCGTAAACTGTTGCAAATGACTGAGCATTACCTCTTGATAAGTCGGCTACGTCTACTCCTAGATCAGCACATCTATTTATGAATTCTACTATTTCTTCTTCTGTCATTACTTCATCCATTAACTCATCTATGCAGTCAACTCTCATGAAGAATGGCATATCTTCTGGTATGTTTGCACGTATAGCTTCAACTACTTCGAAGCAGAATCTGCAACGATTTTCAAAGTTTCCACCATATTCGTCAGTTCTTTTGTTCATTCCTGGACTTAGGAATTCGTGAGGTAAATAACTGTGTGCTGCGTGGAATTCAACAGCATCGAATCCAGCTTCTACAGCTCTTTTTGCACCTTCTCCAAACTCTTTAACTATTTCATGAATACGTTCAACTGTTATAGTATCTGGTGTTTCTAATGTGTTTGTTTTGTCGAAGAACATCTGTGGGCTGAATCCACCATGCCATAACTGAATAGCCATTTTACCGCCAACTTCATGAACAGCATTTGTTAATCTTTTTAATTCTTCTACATGGTGATCATTATAAAGTCCCATATACATATATGCATGAGGAGCTGGACATAATGCAACACATTCAAATATATTTAATGCACATCCTGCTTTTGCTCTTGCTACATGATAAGCTATCATATCATCGCTTAAATCGTGTTTATTTTTTGCCATTTTTGTATTCATACCTGGTAGAACTATTCTGTTTTTAAGTTCTAACCCTCTGATCTTAAATGGTGAAAAAAGTGCGTCGTAACTCATATTAGACCTCCTAAATTTACTTTATTTAAAATATATTTTTACTGCACCTAGTGCAGATAATTAACTACTTAATTTTACTAACATTTTTTAATTTTGCTAGATTTATTTTCTATTAAACCTTTTAGCATTTTATCTCTGTTTACCTTTCCATTGTCACCTCTTGGTATGCAAGGAACAAATGTAAAGCTCTTTGGAACTTTATATGGTAATAAGTGTTTTCCTAAGTACTCGATTAATTCTTCTGCTGAAACTTCTTCTTTCTTCTGTACTATTGCGTGTAATCTTCTTCCCCACTCTTCATCTGGTATTCCAACTACAACAGCATCAACTACTTTTTCATGAGCTGTTAGTACTGTTTCAACTTCAGTCGCAAATACGTTTTCCCCTCCTATAACAAGCATATCGCTCCTTCTATCAGAGAAGTAAAGGTATCCATCTTCATCAACATAACCAAAATCTCCAACACTTCTAAATCCACCGTCTTTAGTTTCAAGTGGTTTGTGGTTGATATATTCTGTCATGCAACAAGCACTTGGTGAAGTCATATAAATTTCTCCAACCTCGTGTGGTCCTAATTCATTTCCTTCTTCATCTCTTATTGATATTCTGCTTCCTCCTAGTGGAAGACCTACACTTCCATAGTGTTTAAGCCATTCATCTCCTCTTATGCAAGTGATACCTATTGCCTCTGTCATAGAGTACATCTCGTAAACTTTTTCAGCTCCCAATATGTCAATCCACTTTTCTTTTAAATATGGAGAACAATATCCACCTGTATGGTGAAGTGCTTTTATTGATTCAAAATCTTTTTTATCAACATCAGACAATTTTATTATTCTGTTCATTAGTGTAGGAATCATCTGTATAAATTCTATTTTGTATTCTTTTATATATCTAACTATACTTTCAGGTCTTAAATTTCTAGGTATTATTAATGTATTTCCTACAAATAATCCATTGAATGCTGCTGTATGAGGAGCCCCATGGAAAAGCGGACCTACTAATAATTGTCTTTGTTCAAATTCCATACCTGACATTTCAAACCAGCTTTTTATAATTTCATCAGATAAACCACTTGCTACATTCTGTTTTATGAACTTTGGCTCTCCTGTTGTTCCTCCAGATGGAGAAATCATATTAGGATTTGCAGCTATATCTTCTGGCATTTCTTCTGATTCGTCTTTACAAACATCGAATACTGATCCTATTTTTATACTTTCTGTTCTACAAGGCATTTCCTTATCTGTAAAAGAAACTGTTGGTTTTATTATTCTACATATATCACCAAGCTCTATGTCTGTTATCTTACAAGAAACTGGCATATAACAGCCTCCTGTTTTCCAAACAGCTAATGTCGCTAATATATGTTCTATTCCATTTGGGAAAGAAACCATTGCCACTTGCCCTTTTCCAAATCCTTTTTTCATTAAATACCAAGCAAGTTTGTTTGAAGCTATGTGAAGTTCTTTCCATGTAATATCTCTTACATTGTCTTCTTTATCTATATATATGATAGCTTTTTCATCTGGCTTGCATTTTGCTACATATTCTAACTGTTTTCCTGGAGTAACAAAATCTGACATTCCTGTATTAAATTTATTAAAATATTTATATTTCATATCGGTATTTTGCCTCCCTCTTTTAAAATCAATATTATCTTGATTTATCATAAAAACTTATAGTTACTTTTTTCTTTTCTAATTTGCTTTTTCCTTTATCGCCCTGTCTTGATATTATCTTAACATTTTTTTGAGATACAATATGTGCTAATAACTTGCTTTCTTACAACACTATAGATGACCTTTTTAAATGTAAAATCTAATCTCTACTTAGACAAAATCTGTGATTTAACTAACAAGTATTTTTAAACCTTTATTTTATTAATATTTTTTATTGTTTTTAATAATTAAAAATGTTATTTTAAAGACAAGAAAAGGGAAGAAGATTA
>UQCY01000010.1 GCA_900539645.1 uncultured Clostridium sp.
ACATTATGTATGAGAATATTAATTAAATTTAATTAAGGGAGATGGTTAAAAAATAGCTTAAGGAAAAATAAATTTTAAACTTGAGCAAATTTGTGGAATATTCGTATTTAAATGTGTAGGTAAAGGAGATGTGGAATATGAATAAAAAATTAATATCATTTTTAGCAGCAACAGCTATGATTGTTACGGTAAGTCAAGAATCAATGGCATTAATTGGTGAAGAAATAGAAAAGAATAATACAAGTGTAGAACAAACTAATTTATGCCAAGAATTAACAATATATGATGAAATTGATAACAGTAAATATAAAGAAGAACAAAATAATGGAAATAAAAATCAAAACAATAATGTAAAAGAAGTAACAGTATCTAACTGGAATGATTTAAAAAGTAATATTGAAAATGCAAGTGATAATGTTGAAACTAAAATTATTTTAGATGGTAGTAATGGAATCATAAATAAAAATAGTTCAGATGAAGCTATAATTATAAAATCTAATAAAAACATTACAATAGTAGCTCAAAATAATACAATTATACAAAGAACTTCAAATATGTCTGACAAAGGAGAGTTTGTAGTAGAAAAAGATGGAAATTTGACTATAGATGGAGATTTGATTATAGAAGCACCTAATTATGAAAATGAAGGAATGCTTACATATGCGAATTTTGTAAAAGTAAATGAAGGTGGAAATTTAACTATAAATTGTAAATTAACAGTTCATACAAGTGATGGATATAATAACAATAGTCAAGGTGATTTAGGGTTGATTCTTTGTAATGGTAATATGGTAATAAATGATGGTGCAAAAATTTCTGGGTACACAGTAAATAAGGCAAGTAGAAATGTTGAACTAGCGGCTGTTGTGGTTAAAGGAGAGAATGCTACACTTACTATGGAAGGCGGAGAAGTAAGTGGAAACTATAATTTAGGAGCTAACTATGCTGAAGGAGCATCAATTCAAGTTAGAGAGGGTGCTAACTTTACTATGAATGGTGGTATGATTAAAGAAAATGGAATTGTACCTAAAGGTGAAGATTGTTGTATGTGTGGAAGTGGTGTTTTTGTAGAAGGAGAAGGGAGTACTTTTATAATGAAATCTGGAGAGATTTCTGGTAACAAAGGAATGAAAGGTGCTGGAATTTATGCAAGTAATAAAGCAAATATAGATATAAGAAATGGAATAATAACTGGAAATAAGATACCATACAATGGCAGAAGTTGTTATGGAGGAGGAATATATGCTCAGAATACAACTATAAAAATAGGTGAAAATGGATATGTAGAAATATCTGATAATGGTTCCAGTGAACCTGAAAATGAATATAGAAGGATACAAACTTATGGAGGAGGAATATATACAAAAGATAGTAATGGTACTATTAAAAATACAACAATATCAAAAAACACAACAGATGGAAACAATTTACAAGGTGGTGCGGGAATATTCTTTGATAATAGTAATATAAGTATAGAAGATAGTACTATAAAAGAAAATCAGGCTGGAGAAGCAACAAACCAAGTAGGAGGTGGTATTACAGTACAAGGAGATAGCAAAATAAATTTAAAAAATGTATCTATAAAAAATAATAAAGTATCTCCAAGTGGTAGACAGTATTTTTCTGGTTTAGGTGGTGGAATATTTATATGGAATAAAGAATCTAAGATTACATTGGAAGATTGTGATATAAGTGGAAATATAGCTAGTAATCTAGGTGCTGGAATATTTATGAATGCGGGTAGCATAAATATAAAAGGTGATACTAAAATAGAAAAAAATAAATTTGAATCTACAGACAATTCTCATCAAGGATATAGTAAAGGAATATTAGTAGGAGAAGGTAGTAACTTATCAATAGAAGGCGATATCTATTTAGATAAAGAAGATGACATATGCATAGACACAAATGATACGCATATAACTATTTCAAATAAATTAAACAAAGTAAATGGAACAAATCCTATAAGTATAACAAGTGTTGATGAGGATATAGAAGACGAAAAAACAGAAGGAACAAAACTAGTAGAATACTCAGAAGCAGCTGGTGGAGAAGCAGAAGCTCTAAAGGCTACACTAGGAAGATACTTCATACCAAGCAAATATATGAATCCAGATTTGAAAATAGGACAGAGTCAAAAGACAAAAAATGTACTAACATATGTAAAAGAACTACCAACAAACAATTTACCAGTAATAAATGCATCAGATAAAGAAATATATGTTGGAGATAACTTCGATCCTCTAAAAGATGTAACAGCTACAGATGCAGAAGATGGAAAAATAACTCTAACTCAAAACAACATAAAAGAAAACACAGTAGATATAAGCAAACCAGGGGAATACAAAGTAACATATTCAGTTACAGATTCAGTGGGTGCTACAACTGAAAAAACTATAAAAGTAACAGTTAAAGTTAAGAATACTGGTGGAGGCGGAACAGTAATACCACCAACTAAACCAGAACAGAAACCTGATCCAGAAGATCCAGATAGAATAGAAGGTAATGACAGAATAGAAACTTCTATAGAAGCAAGTAAAGATTTATATCCAAATGGAACAAATGCCGTAGTACTTGCAAACTGCGAAAGATACACAGACGTACTAACTGCAGATCCATTTGCAATACAGGAAAAAGCATCAGCCCTACTAACATACAAATATGAAATACCAGAAAAAACTCTTAAAGAAATAGAAAGACTAGGAGCTAAAAAAATCTACATAAGTGGTGGATATGATGCAGTATCTAAAAAGGTCGTTGACGAACTAGCAGCAAAAGGATATGAAATATTCAGATTCGACGGTGTAGACAGATATGATACAGCTAGAAAAATAGCGATAAAAATTAGAGAAAAAGGAAACACAAATGCAGCAGAACTTGCTTCAGGAGAAGATTTCCCAGATGCGTTATGTATGACACCTCTAGCAGTAAAGGACCATGCACCAATACTACTAACTAAAAAAGATTCTATCCCGAAATACACAAAACAGGCACTGGCAGAATGGGATATAGAAAATATAAAAATTGGTGGTCTAGACGAAGCTGTATCATCAGAAGTTGAAAAACAGTTAAAAGCTGGATTCGAAATAGATAAAAACAACAAAAAAGATTCAAACGTATACGATGGAGCAAAAGCTGTTAAGAGAATTGGTGGAGAAGATAGATATGAAACATCAGCAAAACTAGCTGCTGAATCATATCCAGAATCAAAACTAGGTGTTTACGCAACAGGTGAGGACTTCCCAGATGCATTAATAGCTGGAAACTATGCGGGAACAAAAGAAGCTCCAGTATTATTAGTTAAAGGTGACTCATTACCAGAACCAATAGAAAAATATACAAAAGAATCTAAAATCAAAAAAGCAACTATAATCGGTGGAGTTAATGCTGTAAGTGATAAAGTATTTAACCTAATAAAAGCGATAATAAACAGATAGAAATATAAAAAAGTAAGATAAATGGAAAAAAACAGTATAAGAAAAATAAAAATCATCAGTCTAAAAAATAAATAGGCTGATGATTTTTTTATTTATAAAATTAGTAAATAAAAATAAAAAATGTAAAAAATATTAAAATAAAAAGAAAAATAACAAAAAATAAAATTAATAAAATAAAGTATAATATACTAAAATTAGAAAAATAATAAAAAAAGTATTTACAAAAATAAAAAATATTTATAAAATAAAAACAGATAATTGGTATATACCTTATTGAATAAATCAACTAGAAAGGGTTTTCTGTTTTGTTTAATAAGAAAAACACAATTATTAAAGAAAGAAGGTTTATAGGAGGATTTTATGGGAAGGTTTAAGAAAGCAATTGCGACAATGTTAGTTGCTTGTATGACAATGGTTACGCCAGCGTCATTAGGTATGACTAAGGTTTCAGCTAACGAAGCCAACAAAACAAAAATGAGTGTATACTCAATAGATGCAGGTAGAAAGTTTTTCTCAGTAAATCAGATTAAAGAAATAATCGATACTGCAAACAAAACAGGATACACACACGTTCAGTTATTATTTGGTAATGACGGACTAAGATTAGTGTTAGATGACATGACAATTACGGCAAATGGGAAAACGTATGCGAGTGATGATGTCAAAGAAGCTATAAAAAACGGAACAAAAAAATACTATGATGATCCAAATGGAACAGTTTTAACACAGAAAGATATGGAATCTATATTAGCACACGCTAAATCAAAAAACGTTAAAATAATTCCAGTTATAAGCAGCCCAGGACACATGGATGCAATATTAAATACAATGGAAGCTCTAGGAATAGAAAATCCAAAATTCAACTATCAGGGAACAGTTTCTAAAACTACTCTAGACTTAAATAACGCAAAAGCAGTTGAATTTACAAAAGAATTAGTTGAAAAATATGCAAAATACTTCAACGGAAAAGTAGAATACTTCAACTTTGGTGCTGATGAATACGCAAATGATGCAACATATCATGGACCAAGCAAAAAATCAGGATTCCTAGTACTTCAGGAAGAAAAACTATACGATGATTTCATAGACTATATCAATGATATGTCTACAATGGTAAAAGAAAACAATATGAAACCAATATGTTTCAACGATGGTATATACTACAACCAGGACGAAAAAAATGGAACAGTAGATACAGATATAACTGTTGCATATTGGACACCAGGATTTGATAGATACTCTCCAGCTCCAGCTAAATACTTAATAGAAAAAGGATTTAAAATACTAAACACAAACGACAACTGGTACTATGTTGTTGGACGTAACGGAGAAGGTTGGTGGTATGGTTCTGCAATGGCTACAGACAGTATGAAAAAATTCAAATTTGACAGAGTAGTTGGAACAGCAGACAACGAAAAACCACTTCCTATAGTTGGAAGTATGGCTTGTACTTGGTGTGATGAACCACAGAAAGAATACAAACCAGAAATAGTAAAAGGTTTAATGGAATTATTTGCTAATCAGAACAAAGATTACATATATCCAAAAGCTAACTATGCTAAAGTTGAAGATGCAATAAAAAAAGCACCAAAAGACTTAGCTAAATACACAGAAGAAACAGCATACAACCTAAACAGAGCAATAGCATCTGTAACATATGGTGAAAAATTATCAGACCAGGCAAAAGTAGATGCTATGGCAAACGAAATAACAAAAGCTACTGCAAACTTAAAAGTAGCTACAAGTAAAAAGAAAAAATCTGCTATATTCTCAATAGATGCAGGTAGAAAATATTTCTCAAAAGATCAGTTAATAGAGATAATAGAGAAAGCACATAGAAATGGATACACAGATGTTCAGTTAATACTAGGAAATGATGGACTTCGTTTTGCACTAGATAATATGGACATAAAAGTAAATGGTAAAACATACAAAAGTGAAGATGTTAAAAAAGCAATAACTAAAGGAAACGACATATACTACAAAGACCCTAATGGAGATTACCTAACAGAAGCGGAAATGGATGAAATATTAGCCGTAGCAAAAAGATTAGGTATGGGAGTAATACCAGTAATAAACTCTCCAGGTCATATGGACGGTATATTAAATGCTATGGAAGCTTTAGGAATAAAAAATCCACAGTATAGCCATAATGGTAAAAAATCAACAAGAACAATAGACTTAAACAATAAAGAAGCAATAGAATTCAACAAAGAATTAGTAAAGAAATATGCAACATACTTTGCTAAAAAAGGAAGCAAAATATTCAACTTCGGTTGTGATGAATATGCAAATGACATAGACTCATCTGAAGAAGGATACTACAACGGATGGAGTAGACTTCAGGGTGAAGGAATGTACCCTAAATTTGTAACTTATGTAAACGATTTATCAAAAATAATAAAAGATGCTGGAATGAAACCAATGTGCTTCAACGACGGTATATACTACAACAAAAAAGATGAATATGGAAAATTTGATAAAGATATAATCATATCTTATTGGACAGCTGGATGGTGGGAATTCTACACAGCTCCAGCAGCATACCTATACGACAAAGGACATCAGATAGTAAACTTAAATGATGGATGGTACTGGGTATTAGGAAGCTACAAAACAGAAGACAACAAACTTCCATACAAATACGAAGATGCAATGGCAAATATAGAAAAATTTGACTACAACAAAGTTGCAGGAGATAGCTTAGGTGTTCCTACAATAGCAAGTATGCAGGCTGTTTGGTGTGATGAACCATCTAAAAAACACGAAATGGACAAAATAATGAACTTAATGGATGCTTATTCAGCTAAACATACAGATTACCTAAAAAGACCAGGTATGAAAGTTAACGTTGCTGAAAGAATAGAGGGTGAAACTAGATACGAAACTTCTCTAGAAGTAAGTAAAAAAGCATTCTCTAAATCAGAAAAAGCATACTTAGTATCTGGAGAAAAATTCCCAGATGCATTAAGTGCAGCTTCTTTAACTGCTAATGGAAATGGTCCAATACTATTAGTAAATGATAAAACAATAGACAAAGTATTAGCTGAAGTAGATAGATTAAACGCTAAAGAAATAGTATTAGTTGGTGGAGGATCTATATCAGCGTCTAACAAAAACAAAGTAAAAGAATTTGCTAAATCTCACTCAGCAACTGTATCAGAACTTGCAGGAAAAGATAGATTTGATACTGCTGTAAAAGTTGCAAACAAAACTATATCTACACTTGGAAACAAAGGAAAAGTTATAATAGCTGACGGAAGAAACTACCCAGATGCTGTATCAATAGCACCATATGCTTCAAAAGAAGGAATACCAGTACTTCTAGCAAATGGAAATAATGTTTCAAAAGAAGTTAAAGACTTTGTAGCTAAAAACAATATAAAAGAAGCTATAATAGTAGGTGGAGATAAAGCTGTTGGAAAAGAAGTAGAAAAACTATTCAAAAAAGTAGACAGAATATCTGGAGCTAATAGATATGAAACATCTGCAAAAATAGCAGAAAAATTCTTTGCAAGTACAGATGGAATATTTATGGCTAGTGGAGAAGCATTTGCTGACTCATTATCTGTAAGCTACTATGCATCACAGAAAAACACTCCAGTTGTACTTACAATACCAAACAGACTTCACGATAATACTAGAAAATATATGGAAAACAATAAATATAAAAACTACTATGTTATAGGTGGAGAAGCAGCAGTTACTTCAAATATATTTAAATAATATTTTATTTTAATAAGAGATTATACAAAAATATTAAAGCTCTATAGAATTTCTATAGAGCTTTATATAATAATCAAAAGAAAATTATTGAAATATACTATCGACTAATGGTAAAATAGTATAGTACGAAATGTATTAAGAATGTAAAGACTAAAAACAAAACAAAGCTAAAAACAAAAAATGGCCCGATGGTTTAAATCGGGTCATTTTTTGTTTTTATAATCCGTCGAATATCCTATCAATAACAACTTTTTCGTACTCGTTCTTTATCGAGATTGTAGAGTGAGAAAAATCTATCTCAAAATTAGCAAATGCAGACAGTAAATCAATATCTCTAAGCATATGTACTGTCATATCGTATCCTTCTTTGTCTATTCTCAAAATAATCGCTCTAACAAATGGAAACTGGATACGAGAGCTAAACATCCTACTGTCAGATGCGTCTATATCAACACTTCTGTAGTTAATATCTACAAAAATATCAATATCCTCATCAGACTCTCTAATAACTCTAAACTCAAAATCAGAATCGAGCTTTAAATTTCCGATATTATAAATCATCGAATCACCTATCTCTTTTTAAGGAATTTAGGTCCTAGGTATTTTTTTATTTCTTCTTCTGGAGAGAAGTCATCTATTAGTATTTCTTTTCCAGTATCTTCAAACACTACTAAAACTTCACAATCTCCCTGTAAGAAGAATTTTCTAACTGTTTCTTCCTTAACTTCTCTAACTTTAACGATATTTTTCTTTTCCTTTTCGAAGTCTTTAGTATAATAACTTCCCATCATATTTATATATTTTGTATATCTGTTCATAATGTCCTCCTATAAGTATTTCTAAATTTATAAAAATTTTTATCATTAATAATATAATTATACGAAAAAGCTCCTAATCAAGCAATATAAATTGAAATATGCATAATTGATGGAATATATGTAAATTAGGCTAATATATGTTAAAATAAAAGAATCAAACATTACAAAGGGGTATTGAGATGGCTAGTATAAAAAGAGATGAAATAGAAAAATCTATAGCTTATGCTGAAAAAAATGGCATATTTGAAAAATTAAATAAAATATACGATACAGTACCTTCAGGAAAATGTGAAGGTTGTGCAAAATGCTGCATGGAATCCGTTGGAATAAACCTAACTGAGTTTTTAAATATATACAAATATCTAAAAGAAAGACCTGAAATATACAACAAATACATCGACAAGGTTTTGGACTACTACTTTATGGAATACAAAGAAAAGAAACCATGTCCATTCCTTGATGAAAACAAAAGATGTGCAATATATGAAGTTAGACCATTAAACTGTAGAATATTTGGTCACTGGTACAAAAGCGACTACAATTTAAACCTAGACTCTATAAAAGAAAAGAATAGAGATTACAGAGATCTTATGAAAGCTAGATACGGATTTGAGATAAACGAGGACGTTGTAGAGTATAGAATAGAGTACTGTGAGAAATTCATCCCAGATAGTGGAGAAAGACTATCTAAAGAAGAAAGACTTTCTTACCTAGACCAGATAATGATATTGGATTCTCAGATATATTCAAAAGGAATGATAGACATAGATTTTAGAGATAGAGGAATAGTGGAGTACTTTATAGACTCATTATTCTTTACAGATACATCATATAATATGAAGATAAAAATTTCTCAGGACTTTGATAAAGGAGAAAAAGTGCTTAGAAAAATTAAAAAGATAGTGTCTGTAGGCAAAAAAATAAGATAACAAAGAAGAGTGATAGAAATGAAAAATATAGCAAAAAACACATACTTTATAAAAGGTGGAACAAATACTGGTGTATATACATATGGAAATAACGCTGTAATAATAGATCCAGGTCTTGCAGGTGCTAGACCTAAAAGGATATTAAAAAAGATAGAGGATGCAGGTTTTGAATTGAAATATATACTAAACACACATGAGCATGATGACCATTATGGTGGATGTGGGCAAATTAAAGAGCAAAAACCATCTGTAATCAACGTATCATCAGCTTATGGAAGCCTTTACATAGAAAATCCAATACTTTTCCCTACATACATAGTAGGTGGAAATAGCTGTGAGATAATGATTAACGCATCTAAGATGAAGGAAAGAGATATAACTACTGTAGATAAGGTAATAACAGAGGGAATATTTGACTTAAATACAGGTGAGTGTATAGAGGATGATGGAAGAACTCTTAGTGAAAACGAGATAAGAGTAGTGGATTTAAAAGGTCATACTGAAGGAAGTATGGGATTTTTAACATCAGATGGAGTATTTTTCATAGGGGATTTACTTGTTGGAGAGGAAATGCTAGATAAATTTGACTTTCTATTTACATTCGACGTTGCAAAACAATTAAAATCATTAGATAAACTTGAAAAAATGGAATACGACAAGATAGTATTAGGACACTCTAGAGAAATTATAACTAGAGAAGAGTCTAAAGCTCTTATAGAAAAAAATAGAGCTGCTGTTATAAAGTATATAAATCAAGTAAAAGAAATTCTATCTAAAGAAGAGTTGGGATATGACAAACTTTTAAAACATATAATAGTAGATAACGACTTAAAGTGTAATTACAAGGAGTATCACTTCTTCAAATCAGCACTTGTATCTCTAGTTGCATACTTATTAGACAACGGCGAAATAGATTACAAAATAGAGGATGGAGAATTATTATATTTTTTAAAAGAAAATTAGATTTTAGAAAAAATTATCCTAAAATATGTTAAAATAGACAATGGAAAATTTCAAAAGTTAAAAAAGAATAAAAGAGGAGGGATAATTATGCAGTATGAAGATTGGAAGGCCATACTAGCTCCCTACAACAATGCAGTAGAAGAACTAAAGGTAAAATTCAAAAATATAAGAAAAGAATTTTTAGAAAGAGGAGATTATTCTCCAATAGAATTTGTAACAGGTAGAACTAAAAAAATAGCGTCTATAGTTGCAAAAGCTAAAAAATTAAATGCTAAAGATATAGAAGCTGAAATAGAAGATATAGCTGGTATAAGAATAATGTGTCAGTTTGTTGAGGATATCTATACAATAGTAGAGCTTATAAAAAACAGAACTGATATGACTATCATAAATGAAAAAGACTACATAAAAAACTACAAGGAAAGTGGTTATAGAAGCTACCATGTTATTATAAGCTATCCTATAAACACTGTAGACGGATCAAAAGAGGTAACATGTGAGATACAGATAAGAACACTTGCAATGAACTTCTGGGCTACTATAGAACATTCTCTAAAATATAAATACGAACACTATATACCAGATACATTGGCGGTAAGACTTAGAAGAGCAGCAGATGCAGCATTCTTATTAGACCAAGAAATGGGAGAGATAAGAGAGGATATAATGAATGCTCAGTCTATGTATCGGATGAGAGAATTAGCTGTTAAGGACGTACTTGATAGAATTCAAGAAGTTAGAGAATTAGGATATACAAACAACGCAATACAGTATCAGAGAAATCTCGATATGATACAGAATTCTATGGAAGACGTAAAAGAAATACTACAGCTTAAAGACGAAATAGGTCGCAAAATAGAAGAAATAAAAAATCATAAAATGAAGGAATAAATAATATGAGTTTATATGCAATAGGAGATTTACATTTATCTTCTTCTGTAGATAAACCAATGGATATTTTTGGAGAGAAGTGGCAAAACCACGATGAAAAGATAAAAAATAATTGGGAATCTACAGTTAAAGAAGATGATGTTGTTTTGGTGTTGGGCGATGTATCGTGGGGGACTAAGATGAAGGATGCGCAGTCGGACTTCGATATGATACATGAGCTTCCAGGACAGAAGTTCTTTATAAAAGGGAATCACGACTATTGGTGGACCACAGCTACCAAACTGAATAAGATGTACGACGATATGAAATTTATTCAGACGGGATTTTTTACATATAAAGACTATGCAATCTGTGGTGGAAGAGGATGGATTTGTCCAAATGAGTTTAAATTTACTGAAGAAGATAAGAAAATTTACGATAGAGAAGCAATAAGAATAGAAATATCTCTTAAAGAGGCAAAAAAGGCTGGATACGAAAAAATAATAGTAATCACACATTATCCACCTACTAACGACTCTCTAGATGATTCTGTTTTTACAGATTTATATGAAAAATATGGAGTAGAGAGAGTTTACTACGGACATCTTCATGGAGAGGAATCTTTTAAGACAGGTCTTAAAGGTATTAGAAATGGTATAGAATACAATCTAGTATCTGCGGATTATATTGATTTTATGCCAGTAAAGGTAATGGATTAATTAAATACATGGAAAGAGTGAATTAGATTTAAAATGGGTATAAATATAGGTATAGATATAGATGGAACGGTAACAGATCCATATGGGTTTATACCGTTTTTAAATAAGATTTTTGAAAAAAACATAACAAAAGAGCAGTACACAACACTTGATTGGGAACAGCTTTATGGAACTGTTGAAGGAGATTTTTATATAAACTTTGACAATAATTACAGCTATACATATGAAGCTGCAGAGCCAGCAGAGTTTGCAGTAGATGTAATAAAAAAGCTCGAGCAATCTGATGATATAAATGTATATTTTGTAACTGCTAGAAGAGAGTGCTTAAAAGAAATCACTGAAAAATGGTTTGATAAGTATGGTATAAATGCAAACAATATATATTTATTAGGTCCAGTCAAAAAAAGTGGAAAAGCTCTTGAATTGGGATGCGATATTTTTATTGAAGACGATCCAAACAATGCTATGGATATAGCAAAAAATGGAATTGATGTTCTTTTGATTGACACAAACTACAATAAAGATGTAGAATGTGATAATATAACTAGGGTAAGAAATTGGAAAGAGATTGATGAATTCATCTCCAATAGACTGAAATAAAGGGGGTAGAAAAATGGTTTCTTTAAAGCTAATGAATGACAATGGAAAAATACAGGTCAAGAGTAGAGATATAAAAGATTTACTTTTGATGAGCGAGGATATAGAAAAATGTCAGGACATATCAGACACTATAAAAGAAAAAGATATATTAGTATTTGATTGTCAGCTGGCTAAAGATTTATTCTTATCTAATAAATATGATTTAGATCCAATAGTGAGTTCTCTTACAGAAGGGTTAGAAGAAGGATATTTTGATATGTTCTTTGAAGATATAAGAGATTATATAAAAGGTTTCACAGACGAATTTGAAGAGGATTTACAGGAAAAATATGGATTTGACGATGTAAGATGTCATTTTGAAATATACAGTATAGGTCAGGATTTTGATGATTTTAAATTTATACTTTTAGTAGCATTTAAAAGAATTGAAATACAGAAACTAGATAGTATAGTTAAAATAGTTGGAAGAAGACGGCTTTCAGGAGCTTCAAAATTCTATAGTTAGTTAATAAAATGGAATTGACTGCAAGGTTATTATATACTTTGCAGTTTTTTTGTGCCTCAAAAGAAATAAATGCGTTTTATTTTAAAAAAATATTAAATATATTTCGTTATATAACGAATATTTATGATAAAATTTCAAAAATATTTTTGTGTAACGTTTTCCTTGATTGACATATTACTTGATAGAATGATATAATAACCTAGATTTGAACATGAGGGTGTTTATCAGGGGAAAAGGGTAATTTTTTAAATTCATTTGGGAATTTTTATACCCTTCTTTTGCTAAACACCTTTTTTGGGGCGAAAAATAGAAAGTTCATCTAAACCACATTTTGAACTAAGAAAAAAATGGGTAGTAAAGTACTATTGAGTACTTTAAATATTGTCATTATCGCAGTAGGGCGGTAGAAAGGATAGGTAATATATGTTAACAGCTATAACAGGAATAAACTGGGGAGACGAAGGAAAAGGAAGAATGGTAGACCTTCTTTCAGAAGATTACGATGTTGTTGTAAGATACCAGGGTGGAAACAATGCGGGACATACAGTAATAAATGAAAAAGGAAAATTCGTTCTTAATCTACTTCCATCAGGAATATTAAGAGAAGATGTTGTAAATGTTATGGGGAACGGTGTAGTAATAGATTTAAAACATCTTCATGGAGAAATGGGAAGATTAAGAGAAGCTGGAATAAAAATAACTCCAGCAAACTTAAAAATAAGTGATAGAGCTATAATATGTATGCCATATCACGTTCAGCAGGACTGCTTAGAAGAAGAAAGATTAAAAGACGCTAAGTACGGTTCAACAAGAAGAGGTATAGCTCCAGTATACGGAGATAAATACATGAAAAAAGGTATAAGAATGGGAGATCTTCTTGATAGTGAAGAAAGCTTAAAAGCTAAAATAGCAAATATAGTTGAATGGAAAAACCTTATGATAGAAAAAGGTTACGAATCTGAAAAATTAGATGCAGAAGAAATGTTTGCATGGATAAAAGAGTACGGATATGAATTAAAAGATTATATATGTGATACAGGTCTTTTCATAGATAATGCAGCTGCAAATGGTAAAAATGTAATGTTTGAAGCACAGTTAGGTGCTTTAAGAGATATAGACTTTGGTATATATCCATTTACATCTTCATCATCAACTATAGCTTCTTATGCACCAATAGGGTCTGGTGTGCCAAATAGAAAATTAGACCTTACTGTAGGTATAATGAAAGCTTACTCTACTTGTGTTGGTGAAGGACCTTTCACAGCTGAATTATTTGGAGAAGAAGCAGAACATTTAAGAAAAGCTGGTAACGAATACGGTGCAGCTACAGGTAGACCAAGAAGAGTTGGTGGATTTGACGTTCTTGCATCTAAATACGGTGTTAGAATGCAGGGAGCAGATGAAATAGCTCTTACTAAATTAGACGTTCTTTCATACATGGATAAAATACCAGTATGTGTAGGATATACTTTTGAAGGAAAAGAATTAGATGTATTCCCAATAGGGGAAAAATTAGAAAACGCTAAACCAGTTTACGAATACGTAGATGGATGGCATGAAGATATATCTGGTTGCAGAAAATTAGAAGAATTACCAAAAGCAGCTAGAGAATACATAGAATATATAGAAAAAGCTGTTGGGTGCAAGATAAAATACGTTTCAGTTGGAGCTGAAAGAGAAGAATACATAGTAGTACCAGACTAGTATTTTTGCATCGTTGCAGACAATTTGAGAATAATGGGATATGTTTTGTAAATTTTTACAGGGCATATCCCTATTTAAAAGAAAAACTATAAAGTAAACAAAAACTATATTAAAAAAGAGGAATAGAAGAATGGAAGAAAAGTTAAGAGAAGAATGTGGAGTTTTTGGGATAAGAACCAAAGAAAATGATTCAGCTAGTATGACTCATTCTGCACTTATGGCACTTCAGCACAGAGGTCAGGAAGGTGCAGGAATAGCATCGTTAGTTGGAGAAAAAATAAATTTATTTAAAAATAAGGGATTAGTAAGCGAGGTATTCTCACCAAAGGATATAAGCGACTTAGGAGATGCTGAAGTATCTATAGGACACGTTAGATACTCTACAACAGGCTCTAACTCAAAGGCAAATACTCAGCCGATACTAGCAGAGTATTTAAGGGGAAGGGTTGCAGTTGCTCACAATGGGAATATTGTCAACTCAATGGAAATAAGAAAAGGTCTTGAAAAAGAAGGTTGTATATTTAGATCTACTAATGATAGTGAATCTATAGCGAAATTAATCGCATTTGAAATGCTTACAGAAAAAGATGAATTAAAAGCTATTGAAAAAGCAGTTGAAAAACTAGAAGGTGCATTTTCACTTGTTATAATGACATCTCAAAACAAACTAGTAGCGATAAGAGATGGATGGGGATTTAGACCTCTTTGTATAGGTAAAGGTGAAAATGGAATAGCTGTGGCATCTGAAAGCTGTGCATTTGATAGTATAAACTATGAATTAATTAGAGATATTGAACCAGGAGAAATGGTTGTAATAAATGAAGATCTTTCTATAGATAGCAAAATGATATTAAATAGAGAAAAAAAGGGCTCTTGTATATTTGAGTATGTATACTTTGCCAGAACAGACTCAAACATAGATGGATTAAATGTATACGATGCGAGAATAAACATGGGAAGAGAACTTGCAAAAGAATTCAAAATAGACGCAGATGTCGTATGTGGTGTGCCAGATAGTGGAATAGAGGCAGCCATTGGATATGCAAAAGAAAGCAATATGCCTTTTGAATTTGGATTTGTAAAGAATAGATACATTGGAAGAAGTTTCATATTCCCAACACAAGAGCAGAGAGAAAAAGCGGTTAAACTAAAATTAAATCCTCTTGCAAGTAATTTAAAAGACAAGAGAGTAATACTTATAGACGACTCTATAGTAAGAGGAACTACAAGTGCTAAGATAATCAAAAATGTAAGACGGGCAGGTGCTAAAGAGGTGCATATGCTTGTATCTTCACCGATGTTCAAACACACTTGTAACTTTGGAACAGATATAGATAGCGAAGAAAATCTAATAGCAAATAAAATGGAATTAGAAGAAATCAGAAAAAGCATAGGCGCTGATTCACTAGGATTTATAAGCATAGAGGGGTTAAAGAAAGCATGTGGAAAATGTTGCAGAGATTTCTGTACAGGATGTTTCGATGGAAATTACCCTCTTATAATAGAAAACTACAGCAAATCACAGTTTGAATAGAAAAAAGGAGGCACTAACTTTGGAAAAGAAAATCAACTTAATTCTTGAAAATGGAAAGATTTTTGAAGGAAAATCTTTTGGACGGGAAAAGGAAATAACTGGCGAAATAGTATTTACTACTGGAATGACAGGATATTTTGAAACACTTACAGACCCAAGTTACTGTGGGCAGATAGTTGTTCAGACATTCCCACTTATAGGAAACTACGGAATAATAGAAGAAGATGCCGAAAGTAGAGGCTCTTTTGTAAAAGCGTATATAGTTAGAGAGTACTGTGAACATCCTTCTAACTACAGATGTGAGGGTACACTTGATGAATACCTTAAAAAGAACGATATACCAGGAGTATACGGTATAGATACAAGAGAACTTACAAGAGTACTTAGAGAACATGGTACTATGAAGGCAAAAATAACTTCTGAACCAGTTAAAGAAAATGAAAAAATAGATGTAGAATACTTTGATATGGTTGAAGCAGTTACTTGTGAAGAGTCATTTACTGATAAAGTGGAAGATGCTAAGTATAACGTAGTATTATGGGATTTCGGTGCTAAGAGAAATATAAGAAGAGAATTATTAAAAAGAGGATGCAATGTAACAACAGTGCCTGCATCTACAACAGCTGAGGAAATAAAAGCATTAAATCCAGACGGAATAATGCTATCTAATGGACCTGGAGATCCAAAGGACAATGTAAAAATAATAGAAGAATTAAAAGAACTATGCAAGGCAAATATACCTACATTTGGAATTTGTTTAGGTCATCAGTTATTAGCTCTTTCTCAGGGAGGAACTACTATTAAATTAAAATATGGACACAGAGGTGGAAATCAGCCTGTTAAAGACCTTTCAACAGGAAGAATATACGTATCAAGCCAGAATCATGGATATGCAGTTGACAATGATGAATTACCTAAAAATGCAGAATTATTATTTACAAATGTAAATGACGGTACTTGTGAAGGAATAAAATACACAGATATGCCAGTATTCTCAGTACAGTTCCATCCAGAAGCTTGTGGTGGACCACAGGATACAGCATATTTATTTGATAGATTTATAAGTTTAATGGAAGGAGTTGAGATATAATGCCTAAAAATAACGACATACAGAAAGTACTTTTAATAGGTTCAGGACCTATAGTAATAGGACAGGCAGCAGAATTTGATTATTCTGGAACACAGGCTTGTCAGTCTTTAAAAGAAGATGGAAAGGAAGTTATACTAGTTAACTCAAATCCAGCGACTATAATGACTGACAACGCAATGGCTGACAAAATATATATAGAGCCATTAACAGTTACTACATTAAAAAGAATAATAGAAAAAGAAAGACCAGACAGTATACTTTCTACATTAGGTGGGCAGACAGCTCTAACTCTTTCAATGCAGTTAGCTAAAGAAGGATACCTAGAAAAAATGGGTGTTAAGCTTCTTGGAGCAGACCCAGAAACAATAGATAAAGCTGAAGATAGACAGATGTTCAAAGATACAATGCTTGAAATAGGACAGCCTGTAATACCTTCAGAAATAGTTGAAGACCTAGATTCTGCTGTAGAATTCGCAGGAAAAATAGGTTACCCAGTAATAGTTAGACCAGCGTTTACTCTTGGAGGAAGCGGTGGTGGAATCGCAAACGACGAGGAAGAATTTAAAAAGATTGCAGAAAATGGACTTAGATTATCTCCAATAACACAGATATTAGTTGAAAAATGTATATCTGGATGGAAAGAAATAGAGTTTGAAGTTGTAAGAGATGGAGCAGGAAATGCTATAACTGTATGTTCAATGGAAAACTTTGACCCAGTTGGAGTACATACAGGAGATAGTATAGTAATAGCTCCAGCGGTTACACTTGCAGATAAAGAATACCAGATGCTTAGAACAGCAGCTATAAAAATAGTTGATGCTATGGGTGTTGAAGGTGGATGTAACTGCCAGTTTGCACTTAATCCAAATAGCGACGAATATGCTGTAATAGAAGTAAACCCAAGGGTTTCAAGATCTTCGGCTCTAGCTTCAAAAGCTACAGGATACCCAATAGCAAAAGTTGCTGCAAAAATAGCACTTGGATATAGATTAGATGAAATAAAAAATGAAATAACTAAACAGACTTACGCATGCTTCGAGCCAGCTCTTGACTATGTTGTTGTTAAATTCCCTAAATGGCCATTTGACAAATTTGTATATGCTAAGAGAGAACTTGGTACTCAGATGAAGGCTACAGGTGAGGTAATGGCTATAGGACAGAACTTTGAAACAGCACTTATGAAAGCTGTTAGAGGATCTGAAAACAAAACAGACTGCTGTACTCTTCCAAAAGTTGCTGCGTATTCAGATGAACAGGTAAAAGAAGCTCTTCATGTATGCAACGATGAAAGAGTATTCGTAATATATGAAGCATTAAAAAGAGGAATATCTTGTGAAGAAATACATGAAATAACAAAAGTAGATAACTGGTTCTTATATAAAATGAAAAACATAGCAGAAGTAGAAAAAGAACTATCTAAAGGAAATGTATCAGAAGCTACTTATAACGTTGCAAAAAGATACGGATTCTTAAACTCTACAATAGAAAGAATAAGTGGAGAAAAAGTAAATTACTCAGCTCCAGCGTCATTTAAAATGGTCGACACTTGTGCAGGAGAATTTAAAGCAGAAACTCCATACTTCTATAGTTGCTGTGATGAAGTAAATGAAGCGGATGAGTTTATAGAAAGAAAAGGAATAAGAGAGAGAAAAACTGTAGTAGTTCTTGGTTCAGGACCGATAAGAATAGGACAGGGGATAGAATTCGACTACTCTGCAGTTCACTGTGTATGGGCACTTAAAAAAGCAGGATTTGATGTTGTTATAATAAACAACAACCCAGAAACTGTATCTACAGACTTTGATACAGCGGATAGACTATACTTTGAACCACTTACTCCAGAAGATGTAATGAACGTAATGAATACAGAAAAACCTTATGGAGTAGTAGTTGCATTTGGTGGTCAGACAGCTATAAACCTAACTAAGTTCCTAGAAAGTCAGGGAATAAATGTATTAGGATCTAGTGCAGAAAGCATAGATATGGCAGAGGATAGAGAAAGATTTGATGAACTTCTTGAATCTCTACACATAAAAAGACCACAGGGACATACAGTTCTTACAGAAGATGAAGCCTTAAAAGCTGCAAATGAACTTGGATACCCAGTACTTATGAGACCATCTTACGTATTAGGTGGACAGAATATGATAATTGCATTCGGCGATGAAGATATCAAAGAATACATGAAAATAATACTAAAATCAAACAAAAAGGACAACCCAATACTAATAGATAAATATATGATGGGTGTAGAAGTAGAAGTTGATGCTATATGTGATGGAGAGGATATATTAATTCCGGGAATAATGGAACATATAGAAAGAGCAGGAGTACACTCAGGTGACTCTATAGCAGTTTGTCCTTCATGGAATATAAGTGAAAAACTAAAAGAAAAAATAGTTGAATACTCAAAACAGCTTGCAGTTTCTTTAAAAACTAAGGGACTTGTAAATATACAGTACGTTATATACGAAGGAAAAATATATGTAATAGAAGTAAATCCAAGATCTTCTCGTACAATACCTTACCTAAGTAAAATAACTGGTGTTCCAATGGTTGAGCTTGCAGTTAGAGCAATGCTTGGAGAAAAAATAAAAGATATGGGATTTGGAACAGGGCTATTTAAAGGACAGAAATACTTTGCAGCCAAAGTACCAGTATTCTCATTCGAAAAATTAATAGACCTAGATGTACACTTAGGACCAGAAATGAAATCTACTGGGGAAGTTTTAGGTATAGGTAGAAATCTAAAAGAAGCAGTATTTAAAGGACTAGCAGCTGCTGGATACCATATGGAAAAAGACGGTGGAGTATTTATATCTGTAAAAGATGGAGATAAACCAGAAATAGCAGAAGTAGCTGAAAAATTTGAAAGACTAGGATTTAAATTATACGCTACAGAAGGAACTGCCAAAGTTCTTGAAGAAGAAGGAATGGATGTTACAGTAGTAAATAAAATTCACGAAGACAGAGTAAACAACACAAGTAAGTTAATAGAAAGTGGAGTAGTAAAATATGTAATTTCAACATCTTCTAAGGGTAGAATACCTACAAGAGACAGTGTTAAAATCAGAAGAAAAGCAATAGATTACGCTGTTCCTTGTCTAACTTCAATAGACACAGCAAATGCACTTGCAGAAAGTTTATTAAGTCACTACTCAGAAGAAAATACCAGACTAGTTGATATAAATTCAATATATGTATAAAATTGTAAGTGATGATGAAAACTGCACATATATAATAGAAAATTTAATATATGTGCAGTTTAGAATTTGAACTTATAGAATATTATGAAATGTATACTTTAAGGGGAGGAAACTAAGATGAATAAAGGAAAAATGTTATATGAAGGTAAAGCCAAAAGAGTCTATGAAATAGAAGGGAATGATGATTGCTTATTAATATCATACAAAGACGATGCAACTGCATTCAATGGACTTAAAAAAGGACAGATAGACGGAAAAGGTGTTATAAACAACAGAATGGCCAACTTTATATTTAAAAAACTAGAAGAAGAAAAGGGAATAGAAACTCATTTAGTTGAAGAAATTTCAGATAGAGAAACAATAGTTAAAAAGGTGGAAATAGTACCACTTGAAATAATAGTTAGAAACATAGCTGCAGGTAGCTTTTCTAAGAGATTTGGTGTAGAAGAAGGAACTGTACTAAAAAATCCTACATTAGAATTCTGCTTAAAAGACGATGCACTTGGGGATCCAATGATAAACGACAGCCAGATAATGGCAATAGGTGCAGCTACTAAGGAAGAACTAGACGCTATAAAAGATATGACAATGAAAATAAATGATTTCTTAATAGAGTATTTCAAACAGGCTGACATAGAATTAGTAGACTTCAAAATAGAAATGGGAAGATACCATGGAAGAATAATCTTAGCAGATGAGATATCTCCTGACACTTGCAGACTTTGGGATATAAACACTCACGAAAAACTAGATAAAGATAGATTTAGAAGAGATTTAGGTGGAGTGAAAGAAGCCTATGATGAAGTAATGAGCAGATTAGGAATATAATTTGAACTTATTATATAAACAAAAAGAGTATAATAAAAATTAAAATAAAAATCGGAGGATAATATGAACGAAATATATCAGTCACCACTAACATCACGTTATGCGAGTAAAGAGATGAAACAGCTTTTCTCTAATGACAAAAAATTCCGTACATGGAGAAAATTATGGATAGCACTAGCTGAATCAGAAATGGAGCTAGGTCTTGAAATAACTCAGGAACAGATAGACGAATTAAAAGCAAATCAGGATGATATAAACTACGATGTAGCTGTTGCAAGAGAAAAAGAAGTTAGACACGATGTTATGTCTCATGTTTACGCTTACGGACAGCAGTGCCCTAAAGCAGCAGGAATAATACACTTAGGAGCTACTTCTTGCTACGTTGGAGATAATACAGACTTAATACTAATGTACGAAGGTATGGAACTTGTTAGAACAAAATTAGTAATGGCTATAAAAGCATTATCTAAATTTGCAGATGAGTATAAGAGTCTTCCAACACTTGGATTTACTCACTTCCAGCCAGCTCAGCCAACAACAGTAGGTAAGAGAGCTACACTATGGATACAGGACTTATTATATGATTTAGAAGAAATAGAACACTTCTTATCAGATAAAAGACTTCTTGGATCAAAAGGAACAACAGGAACTCAGGCCTCATTCCTTGAATTATTTGAAGGGGATTACGAAAAAGTAAAAGAGCTTGATAGAAAAATAGTTGAAAAAATGGGATACGACAAAGTAATAGCTGTATCTGGACAGACTTACACTAGAAAAATAGACAGCAAAGTTCTTAATATATTATCTGGTATAGCTCAGTCAGCTACAAAATTCTCAAACGACATAAGACTTCTTCAGCACTTAAAAGAAGTTGAAGAACCATTCGAAAAGAAACAGATAGGTTCTTCTGCTATGGCATATAAGAGAAACCCAATGAGAAGTGAAAGAATAGCAGCACTTGCTAGATACGTTATGGTAGATGCTTTAAACCCAGCTATAACAACAGCTACTCAGTGGTTTGAAAGAACATTAGACGACTCTGCCAACAAGAGAATAAGCGTGCCAGAAGCATTCTTAGCAGTAGATAGTATACTAAGCTTATACTGCAACGTTGCAGATGGATTAGTTGTATATCCAAAAGTTATAGAACAGAGATTAATGAGCGAACTTCCATTTATGGCTACAGAAAACATAATGATGGACGCTGTTAGAAAAGGTGGAAACAGACAGGATTTACACGAAAGAATAAGAGTACATTCTTTAGAAGCTGGTAGAATGGTTAAGGTTGAAGGTAAGAAAAACGACCTAATAGAAAGAATAGCAGCTGACGAAATGTTTGGTGTTACTCTTGAAGAATTAAACGAAATACTTAAACCAGAAAAATACGTTGGATGCGCACCAATGCAGGTTGAAGAATTCCTAAAAAATGAAGTTGCTCCAGTACTAGAAGCTCACAAAGACGACAAAGAAATGGACAACGAAATAAATGTATAAAAAATATGGGACTGTTGCATAAATTGCAACAGTCCCTTTTTTTAAGAACTCTATTTAGTGATTTAAGTTACGACAGATAAATTCCAAGAGTCCTACTTTAAGCTTTTTAAAATAAAAATATGAACCTTTAAAATATGTTATAGTAATTAATGTATTTGTAAACATTAATAGGCTAATAACCAAAAAAACCGATTAATATCTACAAATTGATTGCATGTTCTTCAATGAATTTTTTAAATTCATTTATAAGTGGTATTTCATAAGAAGATTTTAAATAAGCCATATATACAATATTTTGCCAGTCTAAGTCTGATATTTCTATAGATTTAACTCCCTTTAGATTTACAGTATTGTTTTCTGGAACTATTGAAATTCCAAAGTCACCAGTTACTAGAGAAGCTATAACACCTAAATCATCAGTCTTGTAAGATATATTTGCCCGGCATTCTTTCTTGTTTAAATAAGAAGATAGTTTTTCTGAAAGTGTATGATTTTTAGTATAAAGAATGTGATTATATTCTAATGTGTCGTCTATAGAAACAGATTCTTTATCGGCTAGAGGGTGCCCCTCTGGAACTAGAAGTATAGCATTCTGTTTAAATACAGGTGTATACTCTATATTTTTTTCATTTATTCTATTAGAACAGAATATAAAATCAAAATTCTTTGAATATAACCCCTTGATTAATTCCTCAGTAGATTCAGCATCGTAGTAAAATTTAAAGTCGATGTTTTTCCCAGTATGTTCATTTAAAAATTTTCTTGCCAGATCCGGAATAAATGAAGCAGCCATATTTTTATGGAAAGCTATATCTATACATCCTTCCCCTATTTCTGAAAGGTGTATTGAGTTGATGCTTTCATCAATAAGAGCTAAAGCCTTCTCTATGTCTGTTAAAAAATTCTTCCCAGCTCTAGTGAGCACTACATTTCTACCTTCTTTTTCAAATAGGCGAATATTAATCTCTCTTTCTAGTGAAGCTATAGCATGACTAAGACTAGGCTGAGTGATTGAGAGCTGCTCAGCAGCTTTTGTGTAGTGTTCGAGATGGGCTAAAGTAACAAAATATTTAAGATGATATAAGTTCATAACAATGTCTCCTTTTTTAAATGTAACAAAACAAATTCATCAAATACCTATCTCTTATCCATAGAAAAAATATATAATTGCAATAATTAATTATTTAACATTATAACACAATATGAATAAATTATCTACAAAACTTAAAAAATTAAGTGATTAAAATTATGAATTTAAGAAGCTAAATTTATTAAAAACTTGAAAAAGTAAATAATAAATTGTTATTAATTTTGGTGAAATGAAAAAAATATATAATAATAAAGCATTATAATTTGATAAAAAAATTTCAGACGTAACATATTTTTAGTAAATATGTATGACGTCTGAAGTATTTTTTATAATAAATATCTATGGTTTATAGAGCGATATTTACTTTTTCTCCGTTTAGTTTAACTATTTTTGCTGGTATTCCAACAACAGTTGCGTTTTCTGGCACGTTTTTAAGAACTACCGCATTTGCACCTATTTTAGAGTTATCCCCAATTTTAATATTTCCAAGTACTTTTGCACCAGTTGCTATAGTAACGCCATTTCCAACTGTAGGGTGTCTTTTTCCTTTATCGTGTCCTGTACCGCCAAGAGTTACCTGATGAAACATCACTACATCGTCGCCGATTTCAGCTGTTTCGCCTATTACAACACCGTTTCCATGGTCTATAAATAATCTTTTTCCAATTGTAGCACCTGGGTGAATTTCTATACCTGTAAGAAATCTAGCTACCTGAGATATAAATCTAGCTAAGAATTTTAACCCCAGATTGTTTATAAAATGTGCTATTCTGTGGAAAAATATCGCGTGAATTCCAGGGTAATTTATTATAATGCTCAGGGCATTTGTCGCCGCTGGGTCCTGTGCTTTATATGTGTTTATTATATTTCTAAAACTGCTCATATCTAATCCTCCAAAGCCTAATCATAATTTTTTATTTCTTTCTATTTATGTTTCTAACTGCCACTTTAAAAATTACTTGTACAGATTTTTAAAACTTATTTGTATAAATCTGTTGAAAGGTATCTTTCTCCATTATCGGGAGCTATAAATAGAACTTTCTTGCCTTTACCAAGTCTTTCAGCTGTTTTGATTGCCGCTGCAAGTGCTGCACCACCTGAAATTCCAAGCATAACTCCTACATCTGATGCTGATTTTATAGCGTTTGAATAAGCTTCTTCAGATGAAATCTGTTCCACTTTATCTATTAAATCTGTATCTAGTATTGATGGTATAAATCCTGCACCTATACCCTGAAGTTTGTGAGGAGATGGGCTACCACCTGAGATAACAGGAGATAAATCTGGCTCAACTGCTATTATTTCGATATCTTTGTAGTTTTCTTTAAGTACGCTTGCATTTCCAGTTAATGTGCCACCAGTACCGACACCAGCTACAAATGCGTCTAAGTTTTTAAAGTCTTTTATGATTTCTATTGCTGTGGAGTTTTTGTGAGCTTCTGGATTAGATTTATTATTGAACTGATCAAACATTTTGTATCCTCTAGTTTCTACTAATTCTTCTGCCTTTGCAATAGCTCCATTCATTCCAAGTTTTCCTGGAGTAAGGACTATTTCTGCACCATATGCTTTTAAAATCTTCTGTCTTTCTATACTCATAGTATCTGGCATAACCATGACAGCCTTTAATCCGTTTGCAGCTGCAGCCATTGCAATTCCTATCCCTGTGTTTCCACTTGTAGGTTCTACTATAGTATCACCTGATTTTATAGTTCCATCTAGTAGCATTTTTTCCATTATGAATGCTGCAATTCTGTCTTTTATTGATCCTCCTGGATTGAAGAATTCAAGCTTTCCGTATATTTCAGCGCTGTTTTCAGTTTCGAACTCTTTAAATCTAAGAACCGGTGTATTTCCTATAGTTTCAGTTATTTTGTTGTATATCATAATATTTTCCTCCGTCTGAGCCTTTTTGCTCTATTATTTTTATTTGAATTTTGTTTTGAAATTTAAAATAAAGATATTTTGGCGTGAGTTAGACAGTCTAAAAAAATTATGATTATCTTTTAAAGAATTGTAGATTTACATCTGTTTGATTAGTAATTCTAGATTTGATTGGATTTTTGACATTAAAAAACTGTTTCCATAAAACATACTCGTAAAAAGCAAAGGCTAAAATATATCTAAAGGGGATGATATGCAAAAATTATTATCAGGCCTGCTACGAGTATTTATTTTTTATGAAAACAGCATTAGAAATCTATTTAATCAATAGATTTGAAATTCAATTTTAAAATTTATCAAACTAAAGAGTAACACCGTTTTTAGAGAAAGTCAAAGTCCCGCCATAAAAAATACTGTTATTTAATTGTTTTAAATTGTAGCAACAACAACAGCAACACATAGCATGACCATTCCTTTCTTTTCTAAAATTTATCTATTTAAGATATGTGTTATCCTTACTTTAATTTGATAATATACCCAAATTAAAAATATGTCAAGATTATAAAAAAAAGAAAGTGTAGCAAAAGCCACACTTTCAAATAAATTTCAAATTGAAATCAAAATACAATTAGTTTATAGAGTTTTCTGATCCTAGAACGTTATCTATTTTGCTTTCTACAACAGCCTGTATAGCGTCTTTACCAGCACCTAAGTATTTTCTTGGGTCGAACTGAGATGGGTTTTCAGCTAAGTATTTTCTTATAGCTGCAGTCATAGCTAATCTTAAGTCAGTATCCATGTTTATTTTGCAAACTGCCATTGAAGATGCTTTTCTTAACATGTCAACTGGAACACCTTTAGCACCAGCTATATTTCCACCGAATTCATTACAAGTAGCAACTGATTCCTGATCAACTGCAGAAGCACCGTGAAGTACTATTGGGAATCCTGGTAATCTGTTCTGTATTTCTTCTAATATGTCGAATTTTAATTCAGCTTCACCTTTGAATTTGAAAGCACCGTGAGAAGTACCTATAGCTATAGCTAATGAGTCAACTCCTGTTCTTTCAACGAATTCAACTGCTTCGTCTGGGTCAGTGTATTTGTGTACATTTGAGCTAACTTCATCTTCAACACCTGCTAATACACCTAATTCAGCTTCAACAACAACTCCTCTTTCGTGAGCGTAGTCAACAACTTCTTTAGTAACTCTTACGTTTTCTTCGAAATCGAAGTGAGATCCATCTATCATAACTGAAGTGAATCCAGCATCTATACAAGATTTAACTGTTTCGAAGTTTGGACCGTGGTCTAAGTGAAGAGCAACGTCTACACCTATTTCATCAGATGCAGCTTTTACCATTTCAACTAATGTATGAGGTCCAGCATACTGTATAGCTGATTTAGAAGCCTGTATCATAACATATGAGTTTTTAGCTTTTGCTCCTTCTAATACACCCTGTAACTGTTCTAAGTCACTTATGTTGAATGCACCTATAGCATATCCACCTTCGTAAGCTTTTTTAAACATTTCTTTAGTAGTAATTAAAGCCATTTTTAAATTCCTCCTATAAACTTTTAAAAATTTATCCATCAAATATATTATACAGAGAAAAACAAAAAAGGTATAGACTAAATTGAAAAACAGTACGTTGCAAACATTTTCTTTTTGAAAAAATGAAATTTGTAACAAAATTGTTTCTTGAATAAAAAAATAAAATTAAATAATATATTAAATATGAAATAAAAATTAAAATGTAAATCCGTTCAATTTATTTAATTGGGCGGATTTTTTTCTGTTAATTAGAGATAAAAAATGATAATATTAATATATTATGATTTAAGCGAAAAACATACGATGATGTAAATAAAAATTGAAAAAGGAGGAGATAATTTGGCTAAGAAACAGAGAGTAGACAAGGTATTATCTAACTTAGGCTATGGAAGTAGAGCTGAACTTAAAAAATTCTGCAAACAAGGGCTTGTTTTTGTAAATGGAAAAGTAGTTTCTAATCCAGGGCTTCAAGTAGATACTGATATAGATGAAATAGTGTTCAACGGAGAGAAGATAAACTACAGAGAGTTTATATACCTTATGATGAATAAACCAGATGGATATATTTCTGCGACGTTTGATAAACACGATCCAATAGTGCTTGATTTAATAGACGACGAGTATTTAGTATTTGAACCATTCCCAGTTGGAAGATTGGACAAAGATACTGAGGGACTTCTTGTACTGACTAATGATGGGCAGCTTGCACATAGAGTACTATCACCTAAAAAACACGTTCCCAAAACATACTATGCAAAAATAGACGGAAAAGTTACTGAGGAAGATATTGAGGCATTTAAAAATGGTGTAACACTAGATGATGGATATGAAACTATGCCTTCAGAGCTTGTAATATTAAAATCTGATGATATTTCTGAGATAGAACTTACAATACATGAGGGAAAATTCCATCAGGTTAAGAGAATGTTTGAAAGTGTTGGAAAGACAGTGGTATATCTAAAAAGACTTTCTATGGGAGCTTTAAAACTAGATGAAACACTGAAATTAGGTGAGTATAGAGAGCTTACAGATGAAGAAGTTAAATTAATAGAAGTAAGAGAATAAGTTGTTTAGAAAATTTGATAAATTATTAAAAATATAATCGAATAATAGGAGGTAAACGTGAAAAAGAGAGATATAATCGAGTTTGAAATCGGTAAAATGGAATTTGGCGGTGTGAGTATAAGCCAGTACGGAGATAGAAGAATAAAGATGAAAGGCGGAATAAAAGGCCAGAAAGTGAAAGCTGCTGTTAAAAGAACTGGAAGAGGTAAGGCAGATGTTAAAATGGTAGAGCTTTTAGAAAGATCTCACATAGAAACTGCGGAAGTTTGTCCTCACTTTGAAGGTTGTGGTGGATGTACTATGCTTTCTGTTGACTACGCAAAACAGCTTGAAATAAAAGAAGAACAGGTACTTGAACTATTTGAAGATGCTGGAATAAGAGGGTTTGAGTTTTTAGGTGTTCAGGGAAGTCCTGACAATGTTGGATACAGAAATAAAATGGAATACACTTTTGGTGATGAGGTAAAAGGTGGACCACTTACACTAGGACTTCACAAAAAAGGTAGACATATAGATATACAGACAGTTGACGGATGTATGTTAGTTGATTCTGATTTCAACACAATATTAAAAGAGTCTTTAGCATTCTTCCAGGATGCAGAGTTACCATACTACAGAGTTGTAAACCACGAGGGATATTTAAGAAACCTTGTAGTTAGAAAAGGTATACACACAGATGAAATAATGGTAAATATAGTAACATCATCTCAGTGCGAGTTTGATATGAGCAAATTTGCCGATATGATAAACGGATTAGAATTAAAAGGAAATGTAGTGAGCATACTTCACACTATAAATGACGGACTTGCAGATGCAGTTCAGTGTGATGAGATGAGAATATTATACGGTGTAGATTATCTACACGAAGAGATATTAGGACTTAAATTTAAAATATCTCCATTCTCATTCTTCCAGACAAATACAAAAGGTGCAGAGCAGCTTTATACTATAGCTAGAGATTTTATTGGAGATCATTCTAACAAGGTTGTTTTCGACTTATACAGTGGAACAGGCTCAATAGGTCAGTTAATGGCAGAAAAAGCTAAGAAAGTATATGGTATAGAGATAATAGAAGAGGCTGTTGTTGCAGCTAATGAAAATGCTAAGTTAAATGGTTTAGACAACTGCGAATTTATTGCTGGGGATGTTAAGGATACTGTTAAGAGCTTAGATGTTAAGCCAGATTTAATAATAGTTGACCCTCCAAGACCAGGTATACACAAGCAGGCGATAAAGGATATATGCGATTTCGGAGCTAAGGAGATAGTGTATATTTCTTGTAATCCAAAGACTTTAGTTGATGATTTGAAAGATTTTATAGGTTATGGGTATATGCCAGAGAAAGTTAAGTGCATGGACATGTTCCCTAATACGCCACACTGTGAAAGTGTTGTAAAATTATACAAGATAATGAATATGGCATGTCAGTGCTAAGGTAATTTATAGGTTAATATCCTTCAATCCACCAAGTTAGATATTATTCCTATAAAATAGAGGATACAATTTAGGTACTCGTTGTTATGACGGGTACCTTTTTTATTGTAGAAACAAAAATACCAAGTTTTATTGTTAAAAATATTGACAATAAAACTTGGTAATGTTATATTATAAATACAAAGAAAACTTGTCAAAAAGACAAGGTAGCTTGGAAAGGAGAAATGTTATGAGCAGAGATGAAATTTTAAGAAAAAGTCGTGAACAAATGGAAGATGAAGGTGTTATCTATGTAGAAAATACTGGAAGAAGATATGGGTTTATTGGATTAAGTATAACACTTGCAGCATATATGATTTTAGTACTATTTAATGGTGGAAACTATTGTATACCAATGAGCTTTTGGTGCGCTTTTACAGGATCAGAATGTATTGGAAGATATAAGAGTAACTCACAAAAGAGTGAGCTTTTGGGTGGTATTATATTATGCCTATCTGCAATTACATTCTTTTTAAGTTACGTATTGAGAGATTTATTGAAGGTAATATAAGATATGAAGAAAAATATGAAGAATGATTTAATATTAAAAAATAGATTAAAAGTAGCTCGTGCAGAAAAAAGTCTTTCACAAAGTGAACTTGCTGAAATGATAGGTGTATCAAGAAATACGATTAGTTCTATTGAAACAGGACAGTTTAATCCAACAGCCAAATTAGCATTGATTCTATGTATTGCATTAGATAAAAAGTTTGAAGAATTATTCTATTTTGAAGAACAATTTGAATAAAAATAATATTTACTTTTATTAAGTAGCTAGTCTTATGGTTAGCTACTTTTTATGTACATAATAATTAAAATTAATATAATCAGAAAATTTAAATAATATATAGATTATAAAAAATCAAAGTGATATAATAATGACAAATAATAAACTGATAATGAGGGGGAAATCTTATGTTTAGTGAAATAAATAAAAAATGGTATACAACTGTAATCGTTGAAAGTACAGAAGGACTAGAAGACCTTGCTAAAAAAATTGAAGAGGCTTCTGAAGAAATGTTGAAAAAACATGCTTTCAAGTTAGTTACTTTTTCAATGGTTGGGACAGATAAAGCTATATTAGTATTTAAAAGATAGTATATAGTTACTTGTTGTTATAACGAGTACCTTTTTAGCATAAGTTTATTGAAAAAAAGAGGTACAAAGATATGAGTGATGAATTACTAGATAATTTAGATAAGCTGCATACAACTGAGCTTGGAGTTATGAGAATAAAAAGAAACTTATCTTTAGATATAAAGGATGTTATTGAGTGGTGTAAAGAAAAAATTAGCCTTTCAAATGCTCAAATTATAAGAAAAGGAAAAAATTGGTATGTAACTATTGATAATTGTATTATTACGGTAAATGCTAATAGTTATATAATTATATAATTATTACTACTCATAATATAAAATAATAGAAAGAATATAAATTTATATAAAAAGGTAGTGATATTATGAAAAAGTATATTGCATTTCTTAGAGGGATAAATATTAGTGGAAAAAATAAAATTTCAATGGAGGAATTAAAAAAGACTTTTGAAGAATTTGGTTTTAAAGATGTTAAAACATATTTAAATAGTGGTAATGTGATTTTTTAAGTGATGAAAAAGATATAAATGAATTAACAATTGATCTCGAAAAGATGATAAAAAGGTGTTTTGGATTTGATATACCTATATTTTGTATATCTCAAGAAGAACTTACAGATATTTTACAAAATACACCTGCTTGGTGGGGCAATGAAAACAAAGAAATTTATAATAATTTGATTTTTATAATGCAACCAGCTACATTTTCTGATGTTTTTAATGAAATTGGAGAACCAAAGAAAAATCTAGAAAATATAAAAAGTTATAAAAATGTAATCTTTTGGTCTTTTATAAAAAAAGACTATAGAAAGACAAATTGGTGGTCAAAAACAGCAAGTAGTTATATTAGTAGAAAATTAACTATAAGAACAGCAAATACTGTTAAGAAAGTATCTAAAATGTAATTGCTTTAAACAAACTAGATAATAAATATTTATTTTTTAGAAAAAGTAAAAGCTAATATAAGCGGATGGCGTCTCCAATAGTCGCTAGCTAGTAGTTATATATCTTGCCTTTTAGTTTGTAAAATGAGAGAATGATTTAAGATTTTATTTTTCTAAGAAAAAGAAAAATCACTCTTACGGAAATAAGAGTGATGATTCCAATAAATAATTTGTTTTTATTCTAAATGGAAGCCACACTCAGACCAATTAAGCTGTGACTTCCTTTTTTAATTATATCTTCAACTTAATTATATCATTGTAGAGATTTAAAGTCTATTAATATTTAGGTACTCGTTGTTGTGACGGGTACTTTTTTATTGCAAAAAATAATACAATATAAAAATTTAGAAAAGTTTTAATAAGTTTTAATAATAATTTATGTATTTTAATATAAAATTAAAATCAAAATTAAAAATATTTTATTAATTTTATATTGATAAGACCAGCTATTAAAAGTCAATAGCTGTAATAAAAAAATAATAATATTTTAA
>UQCY01000011.1 GCA_900539645.1 uncultured Clostridium sp.
GCGGGACACCTTGATTAAAAGTCAAGTGCTCTACCGACTGAGCTAATAGACCACATTCTGTATTTTTGAAGGTTTTTAATGTGTTCCCCTCAACCACAAGTAATATTATATCTAGAATGTGCCTTCTCGTCAACACTTTTTTTAATTTTTTTTGCATAAATTTATGCAAAAAAGTTATCAACAGTTATCAACAATTAACTTGTGGATATTGTTGATATCTTATTTGTTTATTTTTCAACACTTTTTAAAAAATATATAAAAATATCCACAGAATTCAAGGCTTTCGAACCTATATTCTGTGGATATAAAACTTTATAAATCTTTAACTTTATCACCAAAACGCTGTATAGAACCCATCCAAACAAGCTCAACTGAACCTGTTTCTCCGTGTCTATTTTTAGCAATTATTATTTCGGCTAGGTCTTTTTTTTCTGAATCTGAATGATAATATTCATCTCTGTAAAGGAACATTACTATATCTGCATCCTGTTCTATAGCTCCAGATTCCCTTAAATCTGAAAGTACAGGTCTATGATCTGCTCTCTGCTCTGGTGCTCTCGATAACTGAGATAATGCAACAACAGGGCAGTCTAGTTCTTTTGCTAATATTTTTAGCGATCTAGATATTTTTGATATTTCTTGCTGTCTACTTTCATTCTTAGAATCACTTTCCATAAGCTGAAGGTAGTCTATCATAACTAAATCTAGTCCCTGTTCCATTTTCAACTTTCTACATTTAGATCTAAGCTCATTTATCTTTATACCTGGAGTATCGTCTATAAATATTTTTGCATCTGACATAACTGCCATAGCACTTATTATCCTAGGCCAATCCGCATCGTTTAATGTACCTGTTTTCATTTTCTTAAGCTCTACATTTGATTGAGCTGCAATCATTCTCTGAGCAAGCTGCTCCTTAGACATTTCCAAACTAAATACTGCAACTGAAGCATTTCCTTTTATAGCAGCGTTTTGAACTAAGTTAAGCGCAAATGCTGTTTTACCCATAGCAGGTCTTGCCGCCACTAGTATTAAGTCTGTTCTCTGTAGTCCATTTATCTTTTTATTTAAGTCCTTAAACCCTGTAGTTACTCCTATTACATCGCTCTTGTTAGAATATATAGACTCTATCATATCATATGTATCCATAAGAACTTGGTTTATAGGTTTAAAATCGTCATTTGTTCTTTCCTGAGAAATATCAAATATTTTCTTTTCTGCAAAGTCTAGTACATTCTCAGCGCTTTCTCCACTTCCATATCCTAAGTTGATTATGTCATTTGATGCTTTAATAAGCTGTCTAAGTACTGATTTTTCTTTTACTATATCTGCATAGTATTTTACATTTGATGTTGTAGGAACTATTGTAGACAAGCTTGTAAGGTATGTTACACCACCTATATCGTCTAGGTATCCTCTTTTTCTAAGCTCATCTGTTAGTGTTACCATATCAATAGGTTCATTCTTATTGTTCAGAGCCATCATACTCTCATAGATAATTCTATGCGCATCTTTATAGAAATCTGTCGGAGTAATTGTCTCTGCTACTGTTATTATAGCGTCTTTATCAAGCAGGATTGAACCTAGAATAGACTGCTCTGATTCGACGCTGTGAGGTGGTATTCTGGTTATATCTGCCATTTTTTTACCCTATCTTATTTATTTTTTTCTTTAACATCTACTCTTATGTTAGTAGTTACTTTTGGATGTATTTTTATTTCTACTCTTGTAGATCCTAAAACTCTTATTGGTTCTTCAAGGTTTATTTTTCTTTTGTCTATAGTTATACCTTTCTGTTTTTTAAGCTGTTCAGCTATATCTTTAGAAGTTATTGATCCAAATAATCTTCCTCCATCTCCAGCTTTAGTGTATATTTCTATATTTATTTCTTCCATCTGTTTTCCAAGAAGTACTGCTTCATCGTATTCTTTCTGAGCATGGAATTCCTGTGATTTCTGTTTTTCTTTTAATTCTTTTATATTTCCTGCATCTGCCTGTACAGCCATTTTTTTAGGGAATAAGAAGTTTCTTGCGTAACCATCGCTAACTTCTTTCATTTCTCCTTTTTTACCTGTACCTTTTACGTCTTTTAATAATATTACTTTCATCTATTTATCCTCCTCTAAGAATTCTTCTATTATTTCATGTACCATATTATATGCTTTTTTAAGAGATACGTTTTTAAGCTGTGCACCAGCGATATCTATATGACCGCCACCGCCTAGTTTTTCCATCATTACATGGACATTTATATCTCCTAATGATCTAGCACTAATGAATACTTTTCCATCCTTTTGACCTAGCACAAATGAAGCCTCAACCTGTCTGATGTTTAAAAGCTCATCAGCTGCTTTGGCTATAATTACATTTACATTGTCAATTTCTGAAGAAGTATATCCGATACAAATTCTATTGTTTATAATTTTTGTGTTTTGTATAATTTCTGCTTTGGTTGTAAAGTCGCTGATATCAGCATTGAATAGCTTTTTAACTTCTATAGTATCTGCACCGATTTTTCTTAGATACGATGCTGCTTCAAATGTTCTTACACCTGTTTTAAAAGCAAAGTTTTTAGTATCTAGATTTATACCAGCAAGTAGTCCTTCCGCTGTCATTTTATTTATTTTAATATTTTCATCCATATACTGAATAAGCTCTGTAACCATCTCACACGTAGATGATACGTATATTTCATGGAATAATAGGACAGCATCACTTATAAACTCTACCCCTCTTCTATGGTGGTCTATAACTACAACTTTGTCTGATATTTCCAGAAGCTTAGGACACTCTGTAAAGTTTGGTCTATGAGTATCTAAAACTATAACTAACGTGTCCTCTTTACATCTTTCTATAGCTGTTTCGTGATTTATAAAAATGCCTTTGTAGTATTTATCTTTTTTTATCTTTTTAGCAAAAATTTCTATAGAGTCATTTAGATTTTCTAATACTATATTAGATTCCTTACCACAAGCTTTGCAAAGGTCGTATATTCCAACTGCAGCCCCCATAGCATCCATATCAGGGTATCTATGGCCCATTATTAGAACATCTTCACTCTGATTTATAATTTCTCTTAGAGCATGACCAATCAGTCTTGATTTAACTTTTGTTTTCTTTTCTACAGCTTTAGATTTTCCTCCGTAGAATGAGAAATTATCTTTAGTTTTTACAACAACCTGATCTCCACCTCTACCAAGTGCTAAGTCTAAGGCTCCAACTGCCATTTTGAAATTATCGTTTATAGTTTCTCCATCTATACCCACACCCATACTTATAGTTACTGGAAGTGTATTTCCATGGTCTATATGTCTAATTTTATCTAGTATTTCAAACTTATCTAGCTCTATTTTTTTAAGCTCTTCTCTATTCATAACTAAGAAGAATTTATCTTTAGATACCCTCTTCATAGCTGCTTTTGACTCGGTTTCAAATGTAGACAGTACTCTTTCTATATCTGCAGTTATTAAAGGTCTATTTTCTTCATCTGCACTTTTAATAACTTCTTCGTATCCGTCTACTTCTATAATTCCTATAACTGTTTTTTCGTTTATATATTTTTCTTTAAGATTTAAATAATCTGTTTTATCTAACCAATAAAGAACCATCATATAATCTACATCTGAATTTGTTCTATTTTTTATTACTCTATATACGATGCTGTATCTTTTATCTTTGTATTCTATTTCAGAGTACATTTCATTTTCATCATTTAATGCCTTTGTTAAATCAATTTCCCCTACAACATCTTTAATATTTTCATCTAGTAATCTATCTCTACCTATGATTTCTGAGAATTTATCATTGTGCATAGTTATTTTTCCATTAAACTCAATTACACACATAGGTATCGGCAAATATCTTATGGCTTTTTTTGCAATTTTATCCATATTTAAAGATAGATTTTCAACATATCTCATCCATTCTATTTTTTTTGATTCATTATTTTTTAAATTAAGGTAGAATACTATCCCCGATACAGCTATAAATCCAATTCCAGCTAATGCATTATAATATAAAAGAGCTACTCCTCCAATAAGCATTATAACCAGATATATTATATTTTCTCGGTTACTTCTATCTAAATTTGGCTTTACGTTCATTTCAATCCTCCTATATGGATTTTCTCATTTTAGGTTTAATCTTTCTAAAATCCATAATACAATCAAGCATACCTAGTAGAGCTATGAGTGTACCTCCACCCATCACTCCTAGAGTAACAATCAATATAACTGGGAATATTATTCCCCCTCTTCCTTGAACAATTCTAGTCTTTATAAAGTATATACATACAGAAATTCCTTGCATCATAAACATTATATTAAATACTATCTGTAAATTTCCCATTATAACAGTAGTATTTAGACCTGTATCCATATATGAAAGCCCAAATACTGCAAGGTATATAACAAATGTTATAACCACTGCATTTCCTGGTAAATAAAAACCAGACATTCTTATTCTATTTAAGTTCTTATCTGTTATTCTTTTGGCTATTGCTCCACCTAAGAAATATGTAAAGAATACACATATTCCAGACTGAATAAATAACAATGAAACTATCATATTTCTAAACATATCCGTAAGTTCCGCAGCTGTAACATCTCCAAGAACATTTAACTGTTCTTTTGGCATATTTTCTAACCGCGTTTTTGATATTTTGGCAAATGTATCAGTAAGCTGTTTTACAACATCTATATTCATCATATATTTAGCTATTATAACGTATGCTATTGTCGATAAAATGAAAATAATTATTCCCATATAGATTGGTTCCTGTCGTTCTTCGTCATCTTTTTCACTTACCGAGTCAATAAGTCGCCCAACTAAAATAGACGGGATGACAAATGTTACAACAACTTCCATAGCGTACCTAACATCTGTTAAACCAAATATAGCTAGTACTGAAACAACAAATGCAGCCATGCTCTGTTTTTCAGTAGATATCATTCCAACTATTGCAAATGGTATACACACTGTGAATATTATCGCCATTGATGCCGTAGTAAGAGTAGTTGTTCCAACAGCTAAAGCTATTGCTATAGCAGTCATAAGCATCACAGTTACCGTTTGGTTCTGTTTTTTCATTTTCCCTCTCCTGTCATATCTATTAGTAGTTTTATATAATCGTATTAGCAATTATATATTTAAATCTTTTTGCTTAAATTAATAAATTTGCGTTTAATTTTGCATATTTTATTAATACCCTAATATTAATATTATATCACAAATAGATATATATAAAAGTCTTTAATGATATAGTACACATGATACACAATTTAATAAAATTTTTTATAATAACGAAAAAAATCCTATCGAGCACGGCTCGATAGGATTTTATCCGTTATTATTTACTAGTCTAATGTGTAAGGTAAAAGTGCTATATTTCTAGCTCTTTTTATAGCTTTTGTTAATTCTCTCTGATGTTTAGCACATGTTCCTGATATTCTTCTTGGTAATATTTTACCTCTTTCAGTAACATATCTCTGTAATCTCTGAGTATCTTTGTAATCTATTTTAGCGTTTTTATCAGCGCAGAACTGACAAACTCTTTTTTTCTTACGTCTTCTTTTGTTCATCATGACTAATTTCCCTCCTTTTTAAAATGGTATGTCGTCATCGTCCACAGCTCCAAAACCTTCTGGGTCCAAGTCTGAAGACAGACCACTAGGTTCAAAGGCTGGTTCATTATGATTCTCTTTTATGTTATTACTGTAATTACTTTCGAAATTGTTGTAAGAACCTTCGCTAGCAGCTTTTTTGCTTTCAAGTGCATCGACCTGTCTGCAACTAACTTTTGTAAAGTTCTTCCATTCGCCTGTCTGAGTTTGATAATTATCAACTCTTATCTGCCCGTTACATGCTACTAATCTACCTTTTGTAAGATAGTTTGCGCAGAACTCAGCAGCTTTTCCCATAACTTCTATAGGAATAAAATCGGCTTCTCTTGTGCCATCTCTTTTAGTAAAATCTCTGTTTACTGCAAGAGTAAATGTGGCTACTGGTGTTCCTGATCCTGGAATATATCTTAATTCTGGATCTTTAGTAAGTCTTCCTACTAGTACAACCTGATTCATAAAAACACCACCTATTTAAATAAGATATGATTAGTCACAAACAACAACCATGTGTCTTATTACGTTTTCGTTTATTTTTAAGTTTCTGTCTAATTCTTTTGGTAATTCAACAGAAGCTTTGAAGTTAACTAATGTGTAGAAACCTTCAGTAAATTTAGCTATTGGGTAAGCTAGTTTTCTATTTCCCCAAGCGTCAACTTTAGTTACTTCACCACCATTAGTTTCTATTATTTCTTTTATTTTGTTCTGTACACCTTCTCTAGTTTCTTCATCTAGAACTGGTTTTACAACGTAAACTAATTCGTAATCTCTCACTACAATTCACCTCCCTTTGGACTTAACGGCTCTAAATTATTTAGAGCAGAGAAATGAGAATCTAATTCTCATACTTGTATATATTATCACGTGCAAGTGTCATTGTCAACAAATTTTTATATTATCTCTTAATAAAAACATTCATTTTAAATTTTTTCTAGGGTATCATATTTTTATTACTTTATATATTAGAAAAGTCAGTAGATATTTTATCCACTGACTTTTCCCTTGTCAAATAATAATATTTAACACTTTACAAAAAATATAGTGATTATACTTATTTTTCTTTTCTAACAGTTACTTTTGAAGGGTATGCTCTTCCATGATGAATTTTATTGTTAGCTATAACATAAGTTTCACTGTTGAATCCATCTTTAGTATTACTATTTGGGAATATAAAGTTTTTAGCACTTGAAGTTATTGTAACTCTTATTCTATGTCCCTTTTTAAATGTATTAGATATCTTAGTTGTAAGTATGTTTAATTTATATACTTTCCCTTCTTCCATAAATTCAGGGTGTTCAAAACTATTTCTATATTTTGCTCCAAGAATTCCATCCGCTAATTTTATAGATTTACCATTTTCATCTACATCAGTTACCCTAACTATAAAATCTGTATCGACAGCATCAGAAGAAACATAAAGTTCAACATCCATATCACCTGTTATTGTAAAATCTTCTTCTAATACATCAGTTGTATAGCAAAGCATATCATCTCGTTTTTCTTCCTCTGTATAATCCTCTGGAACCTCTATTTCGTTTTCTGACATATCTATTATATGTATAGATGGGTTGTTTGGATCATATTCGTACTCATCAGCTTTTTCTTCTTCTGGTTTCTCAAATACTATCTTACCATCCCCATAAGAAGTATTTGCATCCCCGTTACTATCTAAGAACAATTCAACCTTTTCAGTTTCTGGAACTGGCCAATTTTCAGCTGTTTTCCATTCATTATCTCCTACTGTATAATATTCTACTGGAGATGTTTTATCTATTCCATTTTCTATTCCTTTTAAATGACGGTCAAACCATTTTAAGAAGTTAAGATCTATATCAAATCTAAGCGCATTCGCTCCAAAGTCAACCCCATGTAAGTCGTATCTTGAATTACCACTATGCTGCCATGGTCCTAATATAACCTTTCTTTTTCCTACTGGGAAATCTTTAACTATATCTAAAGCTTGTGTTGTTCCCATTCCATTATCATCAAACCAACCTGACATTATTAATGTAGGAATAACTATTCTCTTACTTCTTGCATGCCAATCAGAATCAGCCCAGAATTTACAATAGTCTTGATTTTTAAACCAATTATCAAGGAAATCAACTTTATATCCTAATGCTATTTCTGGTATATTTTCTAATGGTCTTATATTTAAAACTTCTTCCCAATCATCTCTTTCCATTAATTCAGGTTTAAATTTTTTCTGAGATACAGAGAATGCCCATGCTAACATTCCAGATGTTAAACATCCTCCTCTTCTTGGTAAGTCCATAAATGCACTTCCAGCACAAACTATACTTACCATCGCTGATAAATATGGATTTCCACTAGCTGCAGCTGCCCACTGAACATATCCAAGATAAGATCCACCTATCATACCTACTTTTTTATTACACCAAGGTCTATTTGCAATCCACGTTATAGTATCGTCACCGTCTTCTACCTCTGTATAGTTTGGCATCCAATCACCTTCACTTAGATTTCTACCTCTTACATCCTGTATTACTACCGCATATCCTCTTTGAACGTATTTAAAATATGACTGATTATTAAGTTCTTTTCCATAAGGAGTACGTACTAGTATAGCAGGAATATCACCTTCTATATCTGCTGGTAAAAATACATCTGTTGATAATTTTACACCATCCCTCATTTCAACATCGAACATTCCCTCATATTTAACTGGATGAATAGGTTCTTTTATTTCTTTCCATGCTTTTAAAGGAGTGCTGTCTTCATGTCCAGCTCTTACTAATATAGAAGAATATTCTCTATTAGAGCATAAGAAAGCTACTATTTCACCATTTCTTTTTAATACATTTAATGGGAATTTTTTTCTTCTCTGAATATAATAATTATCCTCTGCTAACTCATAAGTTTCACCATACTTAGTTCTAAGGAATTTTCTTTTTCCATCTAAGTGTTTTTCATAGTATTCTATTTTATCTGTTAACTCAAGAAGATTTATCTTACAAAAGTCAGTTATTTCTAAATTTTTTTCTTTTGTCAATTCAACTTTATCTAAAAATTTATTTTCATAAACATCTAATTCTTTATAATATACTTTTCCTTCTTCATAAGAAACATATCCATACAATATTCCTGATATATACAGTTTATATTCTCTCATTCTTATCCTCCTAATAATTAACAATAAATTTAATTAAGACAAAAGACCTATATTTCAAAGTCCTTTGTCTATAATTAATTACATTCCTAAAGCTCCTTTTATCAAATATGCGACGGTTATACCGGCATAGTTACCACATGCTCCCGCTATAACTCCCATTAGAAGTCCTATATTTATTAAACTCTTCCACTGAGCACTTGATGCTACTAATGCAGCAGTTGGACCATCTGATATAGCTGCTACTATTGATAATAATACATATTCATATCTTACTTTGAATATTCTTGTTATTACTAAATGTAGTATTGTACAACCTATAACAACACAGAAACAGAATACTGTTATATGTAAAGTTGATCCAAAGAAATCTTTTAGATTAACTGCAAATCCTATTGTTGTTAAGAATAAAAGTGCTATATATAAACCTAGGTCAAAGTTTCCTCTAAGTCTTTTAACCCGTGGGAACTGAGCTAATATTATAGAGAATGTAGTTATAAGTATAACTCTTCCTGCACTTCTAAATCCTTCACCAAATATCACTCCAGATAACCAAGAAGCTACTGCAAATACCGCAAATGCTAAAGACAACATCCAAGCTATATCTTGTATACTCCATTCTTTAGATGCCATTAATTCTGTATGATCTCCTTCACCTAATAATTCATCATCTGTGTGATGGTATGGCCAGAATTTCTGGAATTTTTTTGAATTTTTTAATATAGCAGGCGCTGCAAACATAAACACTAGTGTTGGTATACCTATTACATAGTCTGCTGCATTTGCTGCTGCTATTGTTTCTCTAGCCGCATCAAGACCAACTGCTATAGCTGTAAGGTTGGCACTTCCTCCAGTATATGTTCCAACAAACATTCCTGCTACTTTCCATCCTTCGTCTATTTTTCCTGCAAACACTAATCCAAATATAAATGCCATTATACAAACTGATAATACTGCAGATATTAATGCTATAATAGGTTCTTTTGTAAGTTTTTTCATTTCTTTTAAGTCTAAACTTAATAAACATATACATATAGATAATGGTATACAATACCCTGATAAAATTCCATAAACGTCATGATTTACAGGAACTATTTTTAAATTAGAAAGTATTATTCCTAATATAATTACTGTAAGTGCTGGTCCTAAAGACTTAAATACTTTGAATTTCTGTAACCACAATCCTACAGAAACTGTCATAAACATTACTAATAGCAATGTCTCTGGGGTGTTGAAAACAGCTTTTTCCATATGTTATCCTCCTTCTATTATAGAATATGCAGTATATAAAATATACTGCATATTCTTTTTAATTCTCTTATAATTTAATTAAAAATCAAAGTCTATACCTAATCCTGGTTTATCAGAAAGAACGAATGTATCTCCATTTATTTCAAATCCGCCTTCCATTCCATTATCTGGATCTACACAGTACATGAAACTATCGCAGTCTGCTTCTGTTATATTTTTCTTAGCTGCTACTAAGCTAGCTCCAGCTGCTATAGCTATTTTAGTTTCTAGCATACATCCAACCATACATCTAACGTCATTAGCTTCTGCTATAGCATTTATTTTTAATGCATTATAAAGTCCGCCACATTTCATTAGTTTTATATTTAATATGTCAGCTGCATCCATTTTACAAGCTTTAGCTGCATCCATTGGAGAATGTATGCTTTCGTCTAACATAACTTTTAAACCAACTTTTTCTCTTATTAATCTTGCATCATTCATATTCCAATGAGGTAGGCACTGTTCAACTGCTTCTACACCAACTTTTTCAAATTCTTTTAAAACTCTTACTGCATCATTTACACAGTAACCCTGATTTGCATCTACTCTAAGGCGTATATCATTTCCAACTGCTTCTCTTATTAACTGTAATGCTTTTATATCTTCATCTGGATTTATTCCTGCTTTAATTTTTAATATTCTAAATCCATCGTTTTCTACTCTTTCTTTTGCTTCTTTTGCCATATTTTCTGGAGTATCTATACCGATAGTCATATCTGTCTGTATTTTATTATCATATCCTCCAAGTATTTTGTATAGTGGCTGTCCCATCACCTTCCCTTTTATATCAAATAAAGCTATATCTATAGCCGCTTTTGCTGATGAATTTCCAGTTATAAGTCTATCCATTAAAACATGTATTTTTTCTATTTCTAAAGGATCCATTCCTATTAATCCTTCTTTGAACATGTTTAGTGTACTTATAACACTATCTACTGTTTCTCCAGTTACAGGTGAGAAAGGAGCTGCTTCTCCTAAACCATATATTCCTTCATCTGTTATAACCTTTATTATTACATTATCTGCATAATCTTGAACCGCAAATGCTATTTTGAACGGTTTCTTTAGATGAATACGTATTTTTTCAATTTTGATATCAACTATTTTCATTTTGCCCTCCTGTGATTAACTGAATTAGATTTTTTCAGATAGACTAGCTTTTTCTTAAAAATATAAATATATTCGCTTTTCTGAAAATTCAGTATCATCTTTTTTTATAATTTTAGCACATATTTTTTTATTATTCAATAAATTCTTTTATTTTTTTTATAAATAATAAAAAAAATAATTCTATAAAACGACTTGAAAGGTTTTTTATACTAATTTCAGTAGTTTTTAATACGTTTTATCTTTACTTTTACTAAATTTATAACTTTTTTTGACTTTCAAACAAATTATTTTTGATTTTTTATTTTATTTATAAAAAAAATCTTTATTTATTTTTTTATTTTAAAAATTATAACTTTATCTTATCTTTTTTTTGTGATATCATTGTATAGGTTAAGGGAAAACATTTGTTTTAAATATATAAAATATAATTTATAGAGAGGTAAAAAATGCTTGGAGAACGAATACGAAATTTTAGAAAAAACAAAAGTATAACTTTGCAACAACTCTCTGATGAAACTGGTTTATCTATAGGCTATATTTCTCAGATAGAAAGAAATTTAGTAGACCCTTCACTTTCTTCTTTAAGGAAAATCTCTAAATCATTAGATATTCCGACGTATCTTCTTATGGAAACCGAAAAACATTCTGATGATCTTACTACAAAAAGCGGTGATGTAATTATGATGAAACAACCTAATTCTACTGTTGAATATCATCTACTTACTCCTATGCCTAATGAAACTTTTATACCTAAGTCTTTAGCTATAAAGTTCTTTCTAGATCCTAAGTCTTGTGATGGTGATTTTCCGGTAATTCATGAAAGTGAAGAAATTGTTATGCTTGAAAAAGGAGAGGTTATTATACATCTTCCAGATGAAGATATAAAATTATCAGTTGGAGATACAACTATAATAAAAAGTAATATTCCTCACATTATTGAAAATTTGACAGATGATATTGCTATAGGTTTATCTATTTTTACACCTGCTATATGGAAATTTCCATTTAGCAAATAAAAAAAGCTATTGTACTAAGTACAATAGCTTTTATTTTATTTATTCAAAGTTTTAAAGATTATTCACCTAATTCTTCTCTTAAAACCTGTCCCATTCTCTTTATACCTTCAACTATTTTGTCTTCTGGCATGTTAGAGTAGTTTAATCTGCAGCAGTTGTATACTCCACCATTAGGGAAGAATGAATCTCCTGGTACGTATGCAACATTTTTTTCTAAGCATTTAGTAGCCATTTCAGCTGCTTTTATGTTTTCTGGAAGTACTACCCAAGTAAATAGTCCACCCTGTGGATGAGTGAATTTAACACATTTAGGGAATTCTTCTTCCATAGTTTTTAACATTAAATCTCTACGTTTAACGTAGCAAGCTTTTATATTTTCAACATGAGCATCTAAATCATATTCTTCTATGAATTTGTTAACTTCCATCTGAGATATTGTAGAAGCCTGTAAGTCTGCTCCCTGTTTGCATATATTGTATTTGTTTAATATTTCTGGAGCTGCACAAGTCCATCCTAATCTGTATCCTGGGCAGAATATTTTAGAGAATGTTCCAAGGAATATTACTAAACCTTTAGTATCCATAGCTTTTAATGATGGTAAGAATTCACCTTCGAATCTTAATTCACCATATGGGTTATCTTCTATAACAGGTATTTCGTATTTGTTTATTATTTCCATGAATTTTTCTCTTCTTTCCATTGGCCAAGTTCTACCTGATGGATTCTGGAAATCTGGTATAACATATATCATTTTTACTCTGTCGTTTTCTTCTAATACTTTTTCAAGTTCTTCCATTATCATACCGTTATCATCTGTTGGTATTTCTATGAATTTTGGCTGATATGATTTGAAAGCATTTAAAGCACCCATGTATGATGGACTTTCACATAATACTATGTCACCTTCATCTAGGAATACTTTACCAGAGAAATCAAGACCCTGCTGAGATCCACTTGTTATAAGTATATCGTCTGGACCTACATTAGTTTTTAATTTTCTGTTCATTCTTTCTGCTATTTTTTCTCTTAATGGTTTGTATCCTTCAGTAGTAGTATACTGTAAGGCTACTTTTCCCTGTTCTTCAAGAACCTGAACTGATATTTTTTTCATTTCTTCTACTGGGAATAATTCTGGAGCAGGCATACCACCAGCGAATGATATAACTTCTGGTCTAGCTGTTAATTTTAACAGTTCACGTATTGCTGATCCTTCTAAGTTGTCTAATCTTCTTGCAAATTTTACTGCCATTTTTATAGCACCCCCATGAAAATGTTTATTTCAATGAATTTATTCATTTTATAATTACATTATATCAAATTTTTCTTAAATAATATACGTTAAATATTAAAAAAACGAGTTATTTTTATATCATTTTTATATATATATTATTTACCATTTAATTTATTAAGTACAATATTTGCTCTTTTTTTACTGCTGTAAAACTACTTTTTATTAATATTTATTCTTCATTTGCTTTTTTTAGCTTCTTAATTCTTTTTTCAAAAGTTTCTCTATCTAGCATAATTAATCTTCCACATTGCTTACATCTTGCTTTTATATCCATTCCCGTTCTAGTTATTTCAAACTCCTTGCAACCACAAGCGTGTGGCTTTTTTAATTCTACTATATCTCCTTTTTCAAGATTTAATGGCATAATAATCCCTCCATTAGTTTAATTCTGAAGCGCTTCTTTTACCACCTTCAAGCTTCTCTATCATAAATAAACCTTTGCAATCTATACTATTTTCAGAAAGAATATTTTTTACTCTTTCTATATCTTCTTTTTCAAATTTTATTGATATTCCACAACTTGCACTTATTTCTCTTGGTGTTGGAAGTGTAGTAGCTTTTATATTGTCTTTCTGTAATAATTTTTCTGTTTTTATTGCGTTGTGTGTTGAATTAAATGCAACTATATACATTGTTTCCATTGTTATTTCCCTCCTAAATTTTGTGAATTTTATGACACTAGTAATTTTCAAATAAATTTTTTATCTAGTTTTAATACTATTATCATCTTGCTTTTTCTAAATTATATTATATTAAATAATTTAATTATTTTCCATTTATTTTTATTAAGTTAAATTTTTTTACTTTACAGAAATGTTTATTTATCTAATTTGATACCTAAAGGTAAGTATCATACCTAAAAGTGCCTTCTTTTTTTTTAATTTTTTAATATTTATAATTAATTTCGTAATCAAAATTAATACTTTGTTAGGAGGAAACTTATGAACAGATTTACAATACCAAGAGATTTATACTTTGGTGAAAATGCAATCGACTATTTAAAAAATGTAAAAGGAACTAAAGCAATGCTTGTTATCGGTTCTGAAAGATTAATCAAGGATGGAACAGTTCCAAAAATACAGTCAAATTTAAAAGAAGCTAATATAGAAACTTCTATTTTCCAGGGGGTTGAAAATGATCCTTCTGTAGCAACTGTAAAAAAAGGTGTAGAAATGATGAATGAATTCCAGCCTGATTTAATAATAGGTATAGGTGGAGGTTCTCCAATAGATGCCGCTAAAGCTATGTGGATATTCTACGAATACCCAGAATTTACTTTTGAAGAAGCTGCAAAACCATTTAACTTACCAGAATTAAGACAGAAAGCTAACTTTATAGCTATACCAACTACAAGTGGTACTGCAACTGAAGTAACTTCATTCTCAGTAATAACTGACAATGAAACAGGTGTAAAATACCCAATAGCTGACTACAATATAACTCCAGATGTAGCTATAGTAGATACTAATTTAGTTCAGAGCATGCCAAAAACATTAGTTGCAAATACTGGTATGGATGCTTTAACTCATGCTATAGAAGCTTATGTTTCTAATGCTAGAAATCCAATAACAGATGCTTTAGCTATGAAATCAATAGAAATGATATATGCTACTTTAGTTGATTCTTTCAATGGCGATGAACAGGCTAGAAAAGATATGCATATAGCTCAGAACTTAGCAGGTATGGCATTCTCAAATGCTATATTAGGTATAGTTCATTCTATGTCTCATAAAACAGGAAAAATATTTAATATACCTCATGGTCTAGCAAATGCTATATATCTATCAGCTGCAATACAGTTCAATGCTAAAACAGCTAAAGATGCATATGCTGATATAGCTAGAAGATTAGGGTTAGAAGGAAATACAGAAGATGAATTAGTTGAATCTTTAGTAAATGTTGTTAAACAGTTTAGAAAAGACATGGGTATGGCAAACTCATTAAAAGAATTTGGTTTATCTGAAGATGTATTTAATGAAAACTTACAGTCAATAGCTGAAACTGCAGTTGCAGACCCATGTACAGGTACAAACCCAAGAAATATATCTGTCGAAGAAATGAAAGAACTATTTAAAGCAGTTTACTATGGAGAAGATGTAAACTTCTAATACTAATATCTTTATATAGGGGCTAACTAACTTTATGTTATTTAGCTCCTTTTATATATAAATAATCCTTTACCAAAAAGTAACTTACATACTAAAAGGTAATTTACATACCAAAAAGTGCCTTATTTACAGTTCTTTGTTAATTTTATATTATTTAACTATTAATAATTTAAGGACCTTAAAATTTATCATATGATATGGATTAAATAATTTAAACTTATAAAACTAATTTTTTTATAATAAGGAGATTTTAAAATTGGACAATAAAAATTTAAAAAAAGGATTATTATTAGGAATTTTTGTAGGTATCGCATGGGGATTAGATGGTGTCCTAATGGGAAGAGTTGGTTTAAATTCTATTTTTACTGATAAAGCATTTGCTCTTTCACAAGGTATATCTGAAACTAGTTTTTCATTTTCTCCACTTGTTACAGCATTTTTCCATGAAAGCTTTTGCTTTTTCTGGGTTGCTTTAGTTTTATTATTTAGCAAACAATTAAAACATGTTTTCTATTTGCTATTTAAAACAAAAAAAGGTAAGGCAGCTGCGATAGCTGCACTTGTTGGTTCTCCAATAGGAATGAGTGCTTATCTTCTGGGTATTAAATATGCAACTGCTCCATATGCATCAAGTATATCTGTTATATATCCTGGTGTAGGTGCTTTATTATCTTATTTATTTTTAAAGGAAAAGCTTTCTTTAAATTCTGTTATAGGAATTATCATTAGTTTAACTGGCTCTTTCATGCTTGGATTTAATCCAACAGGAAATATGCCTGATACATTCTTTAAAGGAATAATGTTTGCATTTGTAGCTGTTTTTGGATGGGCATTAGAAGGTGTCATTATAGGGTTTGCTATGAAGCATATAAAAGATGAAGAATCTGTAGAGTCTACACCTCAACAGCTTTTATGTTTGAGATATCTTGTATCTATGGTTGCATATGCAGTAATAGTCTTACCTACAATAAAAGGATATCATCTAGCAAGCAATATCGTTTCTAGTGGTCTTGTTTTCAAATATGCTCTTATTGCTATTTTAGGTGCATTTACTTACCTTTCATGGTATAAAGCTGTAGATCTTATTGGTTCTGCTATGGGTACTGCATTAAATAGTACTTCTGCGCTATGGACCATTATATTTAGTGCATTACTCTTTGGAAATAAAATAACTCCAACTCTTGCCTTTTGGGGAATAGTTATAGTTATTGGTGTATTTATTTTTGCTATAAATCCAAAGACTTTAAAAAACAATAAATAGTTTATTAATTAGGAGAATTTTTATGATAAAAGAAGAAGTTATAAAAAATATGGAAAAAATCGTTGAAAATTGTATGGGAGATGAAACACCAGCATGTGTTGCTACATGTCCAATGCATACAAATGTCAAAGAATATGTAAGACTTATAAAAGAAGGAAATGGAAAAGAATCTATAAAAGTTATAAGAGAAAAACTTTTCTTACCAGGTAGTTTAGGAAGAATCTGTGCACATCCTTGTGAAGGAAAGTGTAAATGGAATGAAGGTAATAGCCCTATGGCAATAGCATCTCTTAAAAGATATGCTGCTGATAATTTTGATGATGAAAATGATTGGGATTTATCAATAAAACCTAAAAATGGTAAAAAAGTTGCTATTATAGGCTCTGGTCCATCTGGATTACAAGCGGCACTTGAATTAAGAAGAGAAGGTTGTGAAGTTACTATATTTGAAAAAATGCCTGTAAGAGGAGGTATGCTTAGACTAGGAATACCTGCATACAGACTTCCAAGAAATATTCTAGAACACGAAATAACTTATTTAGATAAATTAGGTATAAAATTTGAACTTAATTGTGAAATCGGTAAGGATGTATCTTTAAATGAAATAGTAGATAGTTTTGATAGTGTTGTTGTAGCTGTTGGAAAACATAGTGGACGTGTTGATAGAAGCTTAAAAAACTCTGACGCTGATGGAATTTATAGCGCTGCTGAATTTTTACAAGAAGTAGCTTTAACAAATACTGCTAAAAAAGTAGGCAAAATTGCACTTGTAGTTGGTGGTGGTGATGTTGCTATGGACTGTGCTAGAACAGCTATTAGGATGAATTCTATAGAAAAAGTTTGCTCTGTATGTCTAGAAGACAGCTTTGATACTATGGCATCTTCTAATCATGAAATTAAAGGAGCTCGTGCTGAAGGTATAAAGTTTAACCATGCTTCTGCAATAAAAGAAATACATGTAGATGAAAATAATAGGGTTTCAGGTGTAACATTAAAAAAATGTCTTTCTATGTTTGATGAAAATAATAGATTTGCACCTACATTTGATGAAGATGACACTAAGTATTTAGAAGTTGATACAATAATATTTGCGATTGGTCAAGGTGTAGAAGGTGATTTTGCAAAGGATGTACTTAAACAGAGACCAAACTCTACTTTTGACTGTGATAAACTAACTCTTCAGTCTAGCGAAAATGAAAAAATATTTATAGCAGGAGATGCTTCTGGAGAATCTTTAATTGCTATACAGGCAATGGCAACTGGAAGAAGAGCTGCTACATCTGTAATAAGATATTTAAATGGAGAGGATCTTTTAGAAAATCGTACTCTTGAAGATACTTGGGGATATGAAACTAAACTCGATATGCCTACAGATTGGTCTACAATAGAAGGTAGTAGAGAGGATATGCAAGAATTAGAGCCATCAGAAAGAATAAAATCTTTTGATGAAGTTGCTCTTGGATATACTAAAGAAGAAGCAGAAAGAGAAGCTAATAGATGTAGACAGTGCGAATGTAAACTGTGTATGAAAGAATGTATAATGCTAAATGATTATACAGATTGTCCAAAAACTCTTTTAAAGGAATATCTTGAAAATAGAAGCGATAATATGGATAAAATGATTGCTTATTCATGTAATGAGTGTAATCAATGTTCTTTACAATGTCCAAATGATTTTAATTTAAGAGAGGTATTTACTGCTATAAAAGAAGACTATGCTGCTAAAAATAAAGGTCTTGTTCCTTTAGAACTACTTCATAAAAGCGATAACTCTCAGGAAAAAGAATGTTCTGATGAATATTGCACAAGAGTTGATTCTGTTCCTATTGAAAATGTTATAAATAAAGAAACTAAAAAGAAAAAAACTAAATACGTCTTTGCACCTGGATGTAGTATCTCTGCTCATTCTCCAGAAGGTGTGGAAAATGTATTTAAACATCTTAAAGATTCTTTAGGTGCCGAAAATGTAGGTGCTATGCTTCAATGTTGTGGTAAAGTTACTCGTTTTATAGGGGAAGAAGAAAAATTCGAAGTTAGAAACAAAAAAGCTATAGATATACTTGATGATATGGGTGCAGAAGTTATAATAACTGTATGTTCTTCATGCTTTAAAATATTTAAAGAAACAGCAAAAAATCAGAAGGTTATATCTTACTGGGATTTAATGAAAAATCTTATTGGAGTTCCAGAAAAATCTAGGGGAATAGGACAGAACTCTGATATTGTGTTTAATATACATGACTCTTGTGTTACAAGGGATGAAATTACACATCATGAAAGTATAAGATGGATTCTTGATGAACTGGGTTATAAGTGGGATGAAATAGATAAAAACGGACAAAATACAAGATGCTGCGGTGTTGGTGGTATGGTTTGTGATTCAAATCCTGAATTGTTTAAAAAAGTTTATACAAGAAGAATAAATGATTTTAATCAAGATAATATTGTTACATACTGTGGTTCTTGTAGAAATACTATGGAAACTGCTGGAAAAGATTCAATTCATATTTTAGATTTAATATTTGGTTCTACGTATACAAAAGATAAAGAACAAAAAAGAGCTTTCAAATCAGAAGATGAAATGTGGGCTAAAAGAAAAGAAGCCAAAGATAGATTCAATAGTCATAAAATGATATTATAATAAAGCCTAATTCACACCATTTAACATAGATAAATAAAAAATCGCCTTTGTTTTTAGTAAAAGGCGATTTTTTTATTTATTTATCTTTTTTGTACTTATCAACGAACTCTTTTCCCCATATATCCATTTCTTTCAATATAGGCATTAACTTTTGTCCCATTTCTGCTAGCGAATACTCTACCATCGGAGGAACTTGATTATATACTTTTCTCTCAACTAATTTATTAGACTCTAAATCTCTTAGCTGCTGGCTTAACATCTTCTGACTTATGTCTGGAATAATTCTTTTGAATTCATTAAATCTTATAACACCGTGTTCTCCAAGATTCCACAATATTAATGATTTCCATTTACCTCCTATTACTTCTAATGTTACTTCTATTTCACACCTATAATTAGAACAACTAACTTTATTATTTCTATCTTCTGGCATTTTATCCTCTCCTAAAAATTCTTTTTCTTTATAAGAGAATTATAACATAAATATAAATATAAAATTTATTTAGAAGTAATATTTTTATTGACTTTTACGTTGCGTAAGATATTAAACTATTATTTGTAGGGAGGGGATTAAATTGTACAGTACAGGAAAACTTTCTGAAATATCAGGTGTAAGCTCGAGAACACTTAGATATTACGACGAAATTGGATTATTAAAACCAAGCTTTATAAATGAATCTGGATATAGATATTATGATGATAAAGAAGTAGCTCTTTTGCAGCAGATACTTTTCTATAAAGAGCGAGGCTTTGACCTTCAGACTATTAAAGAAATCATATACAGCAAAGATTTCGACATATCTTCCGCACTTGAGGAACACCTTCTTAGTCTTGAAGAAGAAAAGAAAAAAATAGATATTATGATAAACTCAGTAAAATTATCGATAAAATCATTGAAAGGAGAATACAATATGACAGATAAAGAAAAATTTGAAGCCTTTAAAAAGGATTTATTAGAAAAAAACGAAAAAACTTACGGAAAAGAAATAAGAGAAAAATATGGAGATGATTCAGTTGATGAATCTAATAGAAAAATGCTTAATATGAGCGAGGAGGATTATAAATTATTTAAAGAATTAGAAGAAAATATCATTAATCTAGTTGAAAGATGTGTAAAAGAAAATCTAGATTTAGACAGCAAAGAAGCAATAGAACTAGCTAATATGCATCAAAAATGGATAAAAATGACATGGAATAAATACAGCGTGGAAGCTCATAAATCTCTAGCCATGATGTACACTATGGATGAAAGATTCAAAGAATATTATGATAAAAATGTAGAAGGATGTGCTGATTATCTTTCTATGGCTATAGAAAACAATTTATAAAATCAAAAAATGGACTGTTACAGATTTTGTAGCAGTCCATTTTTATTAGCTCAATTTTATTTATTGTATTTAATTTGTACAATTATCCTATTGTTATTGTGTTTGATGCACTCTTTAATGTTTCAACTATATCGTACATATTACTTACTACACCAGCTTTTAACTGATCTTTTAATCCGTAGTAATCTAAGCATGTTCCACAAGATAATACCTGTACACCAGCTTCTTCTAATTTTTTAAGATTTTCAACTGTTGCTTCGTTTTCAGTAGATAATGTAACACCACCGTTAACAAGTATAACAGCTTTTGGATATGGTTTTGTTTCAGTTAAAGTGTATACAAATCCTTTTATAAGAACTTTACCTAATTCATCATTTCCTGAACCCATTCTATCAGAAGATATGAAAACTACCTGATCACATATATCAGCATTTGATTCAGTAGCTACTTCAGCAGCAGCTTCTCCTTTTACTATCTGAACTTCTATTTCCCCGTCTTCTTCTTTTATAACTGTTGCTTCACAGTTAAGAGATTTAGCTAATTTTAAAAGATTTTCTTTTGCAGTAGTATTGTCAACTGTAGTAACTACTGTTCCTTCAGCTATTTTTTCTAATTCTTTTTTAGTGTTTATAACTGGTTTTGGACAAGCTAATCCTCTAGCATCTACTTTTATCATTTTAAAACATCTCCCTTAAAAAAATTAATTTATTTTACTTTTTAATTTTATCACATCTAAATATATATAGTGATATACTTTTTATAGATTTTTTCTATATTCCCATTTTAAAATTTCTATAGAAACTCATCACAATTTTTTCATAGTATATACTTTTAGGTTACAACTTCTTCATTAATGAGAACGTTTATCCAAATCCGTTGTAATCCTTTTGTAGCCTCTATATTTTCAAAGTGTAGTATAATATAACTAATCCAAATACTTAATTGAATTTGGTGAACTATATTCGCCATTCAAAATATAATTCTAATAGAATTTCACATTTAGGAGGAAAGTATTATGAAAATAAAAAAATTAACATCACTTGCACTAGTTCTTGCTTTAGCAGTGGCTTTTGTAGGATGTAGTAAAACTGATAGTGGCAACAAAACAGAAGATAAGGACAAAAAAACTCAGACTCAGCAGGAAACTACTGATAAAACTGACAAAACTGACGATAAAGACGATAAAAAAGAGGACAAAGCTGATAAAGATAAATTAGAAAACGAAGAAGAAGCTGAAGAAAGTATAATAGTATACAACTACGATTTAGATAATGAAAAATTAATAGAAAATAGAATCGATGGTAAGAAAGAAACTCCAGAACAGGTATTTGAAAGCCTACAGAATCTAGGAGTTATACCTAAAGATGCAAAAATGAACAGCTTTGATATAACTGAAGCTGATGGTGTAGAAACTGGTGTATTAGATGTCAGCAAAGAATTTGTTAATTCTAATCTAGGAAGCAGTGCAGAGTCTTTAATGTTAGATGCAGTTGCTCAGACATTTATAGAAAACTTTGATATCGAGCAGCTACAGATAACTGTTGACGGTGGAGATTATGAAAGTGGTCATATAGTATTAGGTAAAGGCGATTATCTAAAACCACAGAAAACTGGATTAAATCAGGGTACTGGCGAAGATGTTGAAGCTGACGAAAACTAATTTTTTTAGATTTTAAATTAAAAAATATAAGGTCATCTAAAATGGATGACCTTTTTTATTTGTTAAAAATTAATTTTAACTTAAATTGATTTTATAGTATTCCAATTTTTTTCTTTTGTGGTATAATATGTTCTATTGACTATTTATCGTTAGATAGTCGATACTTTTTTATAGTTTACGTTTCGAGGTGTAGCCCTTTCTTAGCCAGAAGGGCTACACTTTTTTTATCTATATTAGTAAACTAACCATATTTACCTCACATATTACTCATTAAAATTATTCTCCTAATAGCATATTAATTATAGCTTCCAAATCTTCATCACTGTAGTACTCTATTTCAATCTTTCCGCTCTTTTTACCTTTAGTGATATTTACCTTTGTACCTAATATATTTCTCATAGTGTCCTCTGCCTGAAGTACAAATAAATCCTTCTCATATACAGATTTACTTTTTTCTGTCTTTTCCTTATTCTGCAGATTATTAACTATAGATTCAAGCTGACGTACAGAAAGTTTATCCCTTACGATTTTTTTAGCAAGTCTTTCCTGTTCTTCTTTATCTTCTAATCTTAAAAGAACCTTTCCATGACCAGAGCTTATTTCGTTTTTATCTAACATATCTAGAACTTTATCACAAAGATTTAATAATCTCATACTGTTTGTTATATACGGTCTACTCTTGCCAACAGATTCGGATAATTGTGTCTGTGTAAGGTTGTATTTTTCTATAAGTCTTTTATACGCTTTTGCCTCTTCAACAGGGCTTAAATCCTCTCTCTGTAGGTTTTCTATTATAGCAAGTTTATCTATTTCCTCGTATGAAACATCTTTTATTATAGCTGGTATTTTTTTCATTCCTAGTTTTTTGCAAGCTGTGAATCTTCTCTCTCCAGCAATTATCATATATTCACCATTTGAATCTTCTTTTAGAATTATTGGCTGCAATAATCCGTATTTACTTATTGAATCAGCTAATTCTTGAATTTTTTCTTCATCAAAATTTTTTCTAGGCTGGTTTTTATTTGGATATATTTTATACATTTCAATCTCTTTCATACTTATCATCTTCCTTTTTTATTTTAATTATATATTATCATATACGAAAAAAGAACACTTCTATAAAACTGGGGGGTATATATAAAAAGCTACCACATTATTTATCAATGTAGTAGCTTTTTATTATTATTCAAAAATTTATTTTCTTCTTCTTTTTTTCTTCATATTTCTTCGTCTTCTACTATTTCGTTTCATAGGAATTTGATTTTTCTTTCTTATAGCATATAATCCTGTTCCTGCACCTACAAATGCAATACTTGCTAATCCAAGTGACGCAGCATCTCCTGTTTTAGGTAGTTTGCTAATTATAGAATTTCCATCATTTTTATTAGGTTTATCTGTTCCAGGATTTTCTGGGTTTGGTTTACCTGGTTTATCTGGATCCGGATTTTCTGGGTCTGGTTTATCTGGCTTATCTGGATCCGGATTTTCTGGGCCTGGCTTATCTGGCTTATCTGGATCCGGATTTTCTGGGTTTGGCTTACCTGGCTTATCTGGATCCGGATTTTCTGGGTTTGGCTTACCTGGTTTATCTGGATCCGGATTTTCTGGGTCTGGCTTATCCGGTTTATCTGGATCTGGTGTTATAGTTCCACCACCGCCTGTTCCATCCTTACTATTTTCTACTGTTATATTTATAGAATTTTTATCCTCTCCATTTATTTCGAAATAGTATTTTCTATCCTCTTCTTGTTCAGGTAATTTATATCCTTCAGGAGCTTTTATTTCTTCAAAATAATATCTTCCCATTGGTACATTATTTAATATTATTTTTCCATCTTCTCCTGTAGTAAATACTTTTTCGTATGCTATAAATTCTTTTCCACCACCAACTTTATTTTGTTCATAGTATAATTTAAATTCAGCACCTTTTAGTTTATCTTTTGTATCTTTATCAATTTTTTCTAAAGTAACACTTCCTTTTTTACCTTTTTCATCATTTTTTACATTCAATAATATTGAAGATACTGATACATTACTTTGTCTAATATTAAAATAGTGTTTTCTATTTTCCAAGTTATCAGGAAGTTCATATCCTTCAGGAGCTTTTACTTCTAATAAATAATATTCTCCTGGTGGTAAATTACTTATATATATTTCACCATTTTTATCAGTTTTATAAATATTATCATTTACTTGTTTGTATTCTCCATCCGAATAATCTTTATAGAATAACTCAAATTCAGCACCTTCCAACATCTTATCCATTGTTGAATTATATTTCTTCAAAGTAACATTTCCTTTTTTACCTTGAATTTCTTCATTTTTAATTTTTAAAATTTCTTCTTTATCTTTTTTTATTGTAAAGTGTCCTTTTTTAAGAGAATTTGATTCATAACCAAATGGAGCTTTTCTTTCAATGTAGTAATAGTTTCCTATTGGTAGCTCTAGTTCAAACTCTCCATTTTCATCAGTTACATATCTTTCTTCTCCATAATGTTTCCATTCCTCTGGTTTTGTTTCTGGTGTTGACTCATCTTCTTGAGATTTTTCTTCATCAATATTAAGAGCTACTTTAATTTTTCTTAAAATTTTAGTTACTAGATTTTCTTCATTATTTGAATTTTCTTCATTTGGTTCTTCACTTGGTTTATTAGATTCATTTTCTAAGCAATCTATTTTCTTAAATATCTCAAATTCTGCACCTTTTAAAGGTACTCTATTATCTTTAGAATCTACTTTTATTATTCTTAGTAATCCTCTATGTTTTTTATTTACATTTACAAAACTTACTGGTGGCATAGTCCAATTTCCATTTTCATCTTGTTCAAATGATTTTGCATCTACAGTAAATTGTAATATTGATTTATCTTGTACAAATCCATCTGGTGCTTTAGTTTCTTTTATATAGTATTTTTCATTTAATTTAAATCCACCTTCAACATCCGCATCGGTAAATACTGCAATAGCTGAACCATCCTTATTTTCAGTTACTTTTGAAGATAACACTTTTCCATTTTTATCATAAAGAGTAAATTCTGCACCTTCTAAAGGTTCATTATTTTCATTTCTTTTATCTACTTCTATTAGAACTTTTCTATTGTTCCGATTAATTTGATTTGTAATATTTTCAATTGTCCAGTCATTTTGTTTAAACATATCTGCTTTATGAATTGAAGAATCTATCTCTATATTACCTGGAGCTTTTATTTCCTGATAATATAACTGCTTTTTAGGATTATCTCCAATAAAATCTTCATTTAGAGCTATTCTAATTTCACCATATTCATTTGTAGATAAATCACTAGTCAAATCTTCTTTGCTTTGATTCTCTACATATCTGTAAGTTCCATCTTTTATCTTTTTAAACTTTAATGGAATTCCTCCGTTTGGATTATCATAGAAATTGAATATTACTCCTTTTAATGGAATAAATGTATTTTCACCTTGATAGCCTATAGTTTTCTTCAAATAAAATGCTGTATCTGCTTTTACATTTACTATATTTATTACTTTTATTTCATCTTCATATTTATCTGTCTTTTTAACTTCAAATAACAGTTCATTATCATCTAAAATGTGTCCTTCTATTGTTTCTATTTCTACTAATCTATATACACCAACTGGAAGAACCATTTTTATACAACCTTTTTCATCTGTTTCGTAAAATTCTTTTCCATAAGGTATCCATTCAAAATTATCTTTACTGATTTCTTGTCTTTTTTCCAATTTAAATTTAGCACCTTTAATAGGCTCATTTGATTCATTAGTTTTATTTATTCTTATTCTTTTTGCTCCTTTTGGTGCATTTTCTATATATGGTATTTCTATCGATATATTATTACCATTTTCATCAAAAGATTTTTCATTTATCTTGAAATGATACCTAGACTCATCTAGAACATATCCTTCTGGCGCTTCTGTTTCTTGAATATAGTATTCTCCCCATTCAAGGTCTTTTATACTAATTTTACCATTTTCATCAGTTACTATATTTTCTTTAACAAGTTCATACGTTTCTTGTATTTCTATTTTATTTTCTTCACGAAGTTTAATATTTTCATTTTGTTCATATTTTTTATACAAATTAAATCTAGCACCTTCAAGACCTTTTCTAGTAACTGAATCTATTTTTTCAAGTTCTAAGTTTCCTTTTAATTTAGTATTTTCTATTTCTTTTGTAAGATATATTAAATTATCTCCTTCTAACTTTTGAGCTCCTTCTTCTTCTCTTGTTTTGGGAGCTTTTGCTTTAAATGTATTATTCTCTGGTATTTTATATCCTACAGGAGCTTTTATTTCAACAAATTGATACTCTTTTCCTGCAGATAATCCTCTGATAAACACTTCTCCATTATTTCCAGTTTTTACTTTTAATTCATTTGGAATTTTACCGTAATTTTCTACTTTTGAAGGATATTCTTTTGAAGGAGTATCAAAATCTGAACTAGTTTTATCTGCAATTTCTTTTATTCTTTTATTCGAATCACTAGATTCATTATGTATTTTATAGTGATTTTCTTTACCTTCAACTGGGTCTACAGATAGATAATTTCCTTCACTATCTTTTATTAAAAATTCAGCATCTTTTAACAACTCTCCTTCTTCATTTTTCTTAATTATTTTTATACCAGATTCACCTTTTGTATTAGATGCTATTTTAGTTATACCTATACCAGCATCTTCTGGATTTGGGAATATTGTAAATAAATCTCTATCTAAGTTAAATTTTATAGGAGTTTGATCTAATATATATCCTTCACCATATTCTTTTGAAGTTGCTACTTCTATTAAATAGTATTGACCCATGTGTAACCCATCTATAAAAGCACCATTTTTATCTTTCATCTTTGTTATATCTAAGACTCCATTTTCATCCGTTACTCCTACAGCTTTGCATAAATCATAATTATTTTTAGCATTTTCACCTACTATTGTATCTTTGTTTGCTGTTTTTATTTCTTCTGGATTAGGATTTATTTCTCCACCATCTGGATCCATAAATAACTTATATGTAACGCCTCTTATTCCATTAGGATTTAATATATTGGCATTGTACTTATAAGCTGGTTCTCCATATTTTGATGGTAATTTATCTTCTTCTGATATCTGAGGAACACTTCCTTCAGCATCATATTTTACTAATTTAATTTTTAATTTACGTTTAAAGTTTAATATTGCATTGACGCTTAGTGGGTCTTCCAGACTTCCATCTGAATTTATTTCTCTAAATAATTTTAATTTACCTGGCATTGTATTAACATTATTTGAATTGAAATAAAATCTTATAAATGTAGAACTATATCCATCTGGAGCTTTTACTTCTATCAAGGTATAATGACCTTTTGGAATATTGCTCAAAGTTATTTTCCCATTTTCATCGCTTTTTATAGCTGGTACTTTAATATTTCCAAATATTTCTTCTGGTCTATTTGCTTTTATAGTTTCAACATATTGACTTGTTGTAAAGTATTCTCCATTTGCTGAAGGTGTTATTGGTTCCCAGTTTTCATTATTCTCTCTCAATGATGCATTCTTCCAATCTGTTTCACTTCCCTTAAATCTAAATACAGAGAAGTATGCACCTTCTAATTTATTATATTTATCGTAATCAGGTGTAGGGAACAGACTCTTTATTTTATCCTTTACTTCTATAATTTTTCCCTTTACACTACCTGCTTTGACATCTTTTTCTTCTTTTACAGGCTCATTACCATCTATTTTAGTAAAAGACAATTCATTAACTTTTGGAGTATTCTCTAAAACAGTATCTTTTCCTGTATCATCTTTTATTATATGGTTTTGATCATCTAATTTGGTAGATGTAGCTATTTCATTAAATTTTTCTGGAATTGTAAAAGTATATTCTTTTCCATTTATATCCTTTTCATATCCATCTGGAGCTTTTATTTCCTTTAATGTATATGTGCCTGGTTCTAATCCATGTATACATAAATTAGGCTTTGAATCGTCATTTTTATCGCTTAAAACATCATCTAATGTTATAAGTTTATCCGAAGCATTTTCTTTTATGTAATACCCTGTATGATTATTTATAGTTTCTTTTTTGAAATTAGTTATCTTTTGTTCTCCTTTATACAGTTCAAATTCTGCTCCTCCTATTGCTTTTTTAGAATAACTGTCTATTTTTCTTATTGCAATAGATCTCTGAACATTAGGAACTAACTTATATGTTACTTTATCTTTTTCTACTGTAATTTTTATTGGACTTTCATCTACATAATATCCATTTGGTGCTTTTGTTTCTACAGCATAATAGATTTTATTTGGCATTAATCTATTAAGAATTAATGTTCCATCTCCATTTACTTCAAGTTCACTTTCTGTACCTTTTATAGAACCTGTAGCTTGGTCTCCTGTATGAGTATAAGTATACGCATCTTTATTTTCACTGGCATCTTTTGGTAAGAAATATGCTAAATGTCCATTATCTCCAATAAACTCACCATTTTTCTTTCCAGAACTATAAATTTTAAATTTTGCATCTGCTAATCCATTAGCTTTATTTAGTTGTCCCAAATCATCGCTTTCTGGTACATTTGAACCAGTTTTTTTAAGAACTACACTTCCTCGTGCATAGTTTCCAACTATACCTGCATTAAATTTTACATTGTGTTCTTTGTGAGATGAGTACTGTTTTTCTGAATCTGATAATATTACATCATTTGAAAATCCATCATCTGTATTTTTTACAACTTTACTTCTTATTTTTACTACAAATCCATAAATCCCAGTATTTTGCTCTTGTGAATAAAATTCTAAAGTTCTCTCATATCTACTTTTTAAAACTTCCCATTCTGCCGTATACTTAATTCTATTATCTAAGAATATCTTTTGGTCATTTACTACATTTTCTAAACTTTTTTTATAATTAGCATATTGATTATGATTTTTTAGTTTAGTTCCATTTGTATCTATATTTATCTCTGCTAAAGCAACTAATTTTTCTAAAGAAGGTATATCATTTTCTGTTATCTGCTTATCATTTTCAAGTGCTGTATCTATTACTTTCTTTTTATAATCATCCATAAAGATTTTTATTTTTTCTTTATCTTCTTCCTTAGTTGTTCCTGACCCTAAAATTTCTCTAAGAACATTTTCTAATTCTGTGTATTTAGTTTTTAAATTTGATATAGGAGAATTTTGTCCTGCTATTATCTGATCTATCTTGTTTTGACAATTTTTTATATTTTCTTCTAATTTTGCTTTTGGCCATTCAGTTCCATTCCACTGTAAAGTTTTATCACCTTTTTCCCCTAATTTACCACAGTTTATTACAATTGTTTCTTTTCTTGTTTTTTCATTTTTTAATATCGTATAAGTAAGAGGCGTATTTCTTACAGTATTTCTTTTAGTAGAATTATCTCCTTCTTTTATTTCTGTAAAGTTTCCTCCAGAAAAATAAGGATTTATGTCTCCTACACCATCTCCACCATTATTACCAACAGAACCATTTAATATATGGTTTGTTCCTGCTAACATGACTGGTAATTCTATAAAAAACGGAGCTCCTCCATATTTCTTTTTATCATTTTCATTTGGAACATCTCTATAAAATTCCTGATTTTCATCTAAAGTATCCTCTATTATACAAAATCCTTTTTCAGAAATAGTTCTACTTTCTTTAGGTTCAGACTTTGTTTTTAAATCACTTGCTACATTATATGCCATAAATTTTACATCATCTACAATTTGATTGATTCTAGCTATTATTCCCTCTTTTGTTTTTACAGGATTCTTTTCTAAAAACTCTTTCTGTTTTTTCTGCAATTTTTCTAAAAAAGATATTCTCCATTCTATCTGTGGTTCTTTATCTCCTTCGTTTCCATGATTATCCCATTTTACTCCTTTTACAAACGGTTTTATACTTGTATCAAATGTAGGTGGTTTTGGTGCGTCCCACCCATTTCCAGAAGGAACATTTGGAGTTATTGGTTTTTCATTTTTTTCTATTGTTAAATTACCATTAGTTCCCCAAATATCTATACTTATACTTCCACTCTCTACAAATGTAAATGAAGAACTTCCCTGGAAATAAGCAAAAACTGAATTTCTATCAAATAAATTTATATATTCTGTAAATATAACTTTATAAGTCATATCTCCACTTGAAGCATCATAATTTATATTCATTTCACCTACATTTATGCCATCTATTATGAGTTTCTTTTTTATAGTACTAGGGAATTTTAATCCTTTTACAGTAAATAGTTTCTTTGTAAAATAATCTCCTTTTTTTATTTCAGGAATATCATTGCTTATTGGTCCCCAGTCTACTCTATAAGAGAAATTTTCTCCTTCTTTAACAGTAATATCTCCACCATTATATTCTTTACCGTTTATAAAAACAGCTAATTTCATATTAAATTTGTCTGGAGAAATTTCTTTTCCTTCTTGTACATTTAAATCGTTAGATTCTTCTTTTGCTTTATCTAAATCTTCTTTTGTTATATCATCGTCTGGTACAGCATAGAAAGACGATGAATTTTGTCCACTTTGTAATTGTGGAACTCCTAATGATTCTGGATTTTTACCTATCCAGTTTGGTTTTTGAGGCCAATCTATTTTTTCTTCATTTTTTTGATTTTCCTCGTTATTTGTTTCTTTTCCCTCTTCTGTCTCTTTATCTTGCTTTTCTGTTTCTGTTTTTTGATTTTCCTCTTTACTATTTTCTTGAGCTTCATTTTCTAGTTTGTCACTATTTTCTGTACTACTTTCTTCGCTTACAACTGTATTTGTTTTACCATTTTGTGCTACGGTAGCAAATGTCGTTGTCGGCAACATCGTAATTAACATCGTAATAACTAATGCTATACTCAATATTTTTTCCTTAAAACCTTTCATATAACCCTCCTTTTGTATAACTTTATTTTTAAATTTTTAATATAATAATTATCTTAAGTTATCAAAATATGAATATAATCACGATAACATAAACAAACATAAATTTTAATTAAATGAGTTTATGCAATGAATTAGTTTTATAATTCAACTAAATGAGTATATTATATATTTTTTGCGAAAATTTTAAAAGCTTTTTTTGCAAAAAATATTTTTAAACGTTAAAGCGGCAGCATCACAGAGCAGTGCGCAGTAGCGCTGGGGAGGAAATTATGTCATTCCGGACGGATCTGGCCATTGAAAATAAGGAAATGTACGATGAGTCACAGGGAAATCAGGGCGAAATTCCGGGCGTCAGTGTGGATGTCCAGGATTATTCCGACAGAATCAGAGTAACGAGAATCACCGTGAAAGATGAGACGGGGAGCAGAATTATGGGGAAACCCTGCGGCAGTTATATCACCGTAGAGGCGGAAGGAGCGGCAGGTGCAGAAGAAGAAGAAAAAAAGGAAATCGCGAGAATCTGTGCGGCAGAACTGAAAAAGCTGATTCCTTTTCATTATCATCTGAAAGTTCTGGTGGTAGGATTGGGAAATGACGGGATAACGCCCGATTCTCTCGGTCCCAG
>UQCY01000012.1 GCA_900539645.1 uncultured Clostridium sp.
TCTGAGATTTCTGGAGTATCTTGGTTGTAGTATTTGTCGCTGTGGTAGTTTATTTTGTCTATTAGATTATCTATTTGTAGTTTTATATCTTCTTTTCCCATAAAGTTTCCTCTCTAGTTTTTATTTTTTCTTTCTATATTTAATTATATCAAATTTGTTGAATTAGATATAAAAAATCTAAAAAAAGAAGAAGCTTTTAAAAACTTCTTCTTTTGATTTATATTTATTCTTTTTAATCTCTAGTTCCATTCTTCTTCCAATAAAAAATCTCTAATATTTCTATGCTTTATGCCATCTCTACTCATATCAAACTCATCCAACGATACAACATACTTTGGAAAATTATCTTGTATATCATCGTACACGCCAAACTCACGCTGAATTGTTTCCTCAGATGCAATCAAATAAGTTACTTGTATGTAAATCTTTTCATCTCTCTTATAACATACAAAATCAATCTCCTTATTGCCACTTCTACCAACTCTAACCTCATATCCTCTTCTAAGAAGCTCCATATAAACAATATTTTCTAAAATTAGGTTGATATCCTTCATATTTCCACCAAAAACTGCTTCTCTGATACCATGATCTGCTATATAATACTTCTCATTTGATGCCAAAATCTGTTTACCTTGTAAGTCTTCACGCTTTACTTGATAGAATAAATACGCATCACAGCAATATTTTATATAATTCAAAATTGTATCTGGAGCTACATTTCTCTTTTCACTTTTAAAGAATTTTGATATTGATGTTGCTGAAAATGTATTTCCAACATTTGCCATTACATATGCACTTATTCTTTCTAACAAGTCCACATCTCTAATATTATTTCTTTTTACAATATCTTTAAGCTGCACAGAGTTAAACAAATCATGTAAATATTGGATTGATGCAGTTTTTTCAAATCGTATATTAGATAAATATGGCATCCCCCCGAATACTACATACTTCTGAAAAATCATATTTATTGGCTCATCGGGATAAATTTCTCTATATAATTCCACAAACTCAGCAAACGAAAATGGATATATAACAAATTCAACATATCTTCCTCCAAGATAAGTTGCAAGCTCTCCGGATAACAACTTAGCATTAGATCCGGTAATATAAATATCACAATCTAAAGAAACTCTAAGTGAATTTATACACTTTTCCCAATCCTTCACTTCCTGAATTTCATCAAAGAAAAGATACACCTTGCCCTCTATTTTATTAGCTCTTTCTATAATATCATCGTTTAGTGCTTTAGCTGTTTGAAGATGTGCATATGACATATCTTCAAAATTTATCGAAATAAATTGACTTTTATTTACTCCCGATTGCAAAAGCTCTTCTTTTATCAACTCTAACATAACTGACTTACCACAACGTCTAATACCAGTCATAACTTTTACCAAATCTGTATTAATAAATGGTCTAATGCGGCTCATATACATTTCTCTCTTAATCATCAACATCACCCCTTCTTCATCTTAGTTATAAATTATCACACTTATAACTGATAAACAAGGCAATAAATCAATTTTTATTAGTTATAACTAACACAATATAAATAATATACATTTTTATCATTTATAACTAATAAAATACTAATAATATGCATTTTTATCGTTTATAACTAATAAAATTTTTCAAGTTATATTTTTTATCACTTATAACTAACAAAATTTTCAAACTAACCAAAGATATACCTCTAGCGTTCTTCCTCAAAGAACGCTTTTAAAAAGAAGTTAATTTATAATTGAAAAAGGGAGCAAAATGCTACATTTTGCGATTGTCACAACTTGATTGTGCATTGCAAATGTAACTTTTACTCCCTTCCTTTTATCTTATTTCTCAAATAACAATTTTTAAGAAAGTAATAACTGTGCAAAGAGGGGCGTATATACTCCATTTGTGACTGTCACAACTTGATTGCGCGTCACAAATGGAGTATATCGCCCCTCTTCCCAGTTATCTATTTCTTAAAAGTGTTCTCACTTCTCCTATCATGTATAGAGATCCTGCACTTATTACAACATCTCCTTCTTCAGCTATTTCTAACACTCTCTCTAAAGCATCCTCAATCTTTTCCACAGCTTCCACATTACCTGTGTACTTCTCAATCTTAGCTTTTAACTTATCCGCAGAAATCTTTCTCGGATTATCTGGCTCAGTAACGACAACCTTATCAAACACAGGCATCAAAATCTCAAGCACAGTGTCGATATCCTTATCCTCAAGCATACCAAGCATAAGCACAAGATTTCTCTCGGCAAAGTACTTATCAAGCACCTTTCTCAAAGATCTCGCACCATCTTCATTGTGTGCCCCATCTATAATAAATGTAGGATTTTCCATCACTTTCTCAACCCTACCTGGCCATTTTGTCTCAAAAATACCCGCTTTCACGCTTTCATCTGTGATATTTCCAACCTTGCCACTTCTTCTAAGATAATCTATCGCATTTAAAGCAGTCACGCAGTTTCTAACCTGATGCTCACCTATTAACTTGATTTCCATATCCTTAAACTCTTTTCCATTAATATAGAAATCAAATACTTGTGAATGAACATCATCTTTCTTAACATTTATACTGCTAAAATCGGCTTCAATAAATTCTGCATTTTCCTCAGCAGCAATTTTCTTAAGTACATCCTCAGCCTCATCACCTTGAGAATAAACTACAACTGCAGAATCTTTCTTGATAATTCCACCTTTTTCATATGCAATTTTTGCAATAGTATCTCCAAGAACTTTTGTATGATCAAGACTTATAGATGCAATAACGCTCACAAGTGGGTTTTTAATGATATTTGTTGAGTCATATCTTCCACCAAGCCCAACTTCCATAACAGCGTAATCAACTTTTTCCCATTTATATATTAAAAACGCCATAGCAGTCACAATCTCAAACTCTGTTGGAGAATCGTACCCTTCTGCAATCATTTTATCTATCCGCAATTTAACCTCAGACACAGACTTTGCAATATGTTCATCTGTAATATTTTCCCCATTTATCCTAATTCTCTCGTTGAATACCTCAAGATATGGAGATGTAAACAGCCCAACCTTATAGCCACTTTTTTCAAGAACCTTTGCGATAAACGAACAAATAGAACCCTTACCATTAGTACCTGCAACGTGGATAATATTAAGCTCGTCCTGAGGATTCCCAAGAAGCTCCATAAGCTTCTCTGTAGACTCAAGCCCAAGCTTCATACCAAACCTATGACTACTGTGTATATAATCTAAAGCTTCACTATAATTCATCTTTCCCTCCAATAAATCTAAAAAAATAAAAGTTACTTTTTCCAATTAAACTTACTTTTACTCGACAGAAACTTTTCTTTTCATATTTTACTTACTTCTAACCATCACTCTTCTACTCGGAAAAGTTTTTAGCTACAGTCAAAACATTTAAAAAATAAAAATTGTTGCCGTATAAAAAGTAGGGCAAGAGAAATAACCACCTATCCAACGACTGTGCGTGGACGCACAACTAAGACTTCATCCAAAACTTTTTATCGTCTTGCGTCTTAGCTAGGAGTGGAAGGTGGTTATGCTCTTGCCCTTTTATTTATTACGACAGCCTTTTATTTTATGAAAGTTTTGCCTGTATACTAGCTAATCTTTCCTCTACTGATTTCATCATTTCTTCAAATTTTTCTTTTTTAGCTTTTTCCTCGTCAACTAATTTCTGAGGTGCTTTTGCAAGGAATCCCTGATTAGAAAGTTTTCCATTAACTCTCTTAATTTCGCCTTCTAATTTAGCTTTTTCCTTGTTTAATCTTTCTAATTCTTTTTCGAAGTCAACAAGTTCGTCAAGAGGTATAAATATCTTAACACCGTCTATAACTACACTTACTGCATCTTCAGGTATACCAGCTTCATCTGCTCTAACTTCAACTTCTGATGCTGATGCTAAAGTTTTGAAGTAGTCTTTTCCTGCTTCAACAGCTTCTAGTTTATCTTCACTAGGAACCATTATAACTTTTGCTTTTTTAGATGGTGGAACGTTCATTTCTGATCTAACGTTTCTTACATTTCTTATACCGTCCATCATTATATCCATCATAGCTTCTTCTTTAGCCATGTTGTCTTCTTCTTTGAATTCTGGCCATTCAGATACTATTATCATTCCGTTTGCAGTTGGAAGATGGTCAAATATTTCTTCTGTTATGAATGGTATGAATGGGTGAAGAAGTTTTAATATTGTTTCAAGAACATAAGTTAATGTGTAAAGAGCTGCTTTTTTAGCTTCTATATCATCACCGTATAATCTTGGTTTAACCATTTCTATGTACCAGTCACAGTATTCTGACCAAGTGAAGTCGTATGCTTTCTGAAGAGCCATACCTAATTCAAATTTATCCATATTATGAGTAACATCTTTAACTATGTTGTTAGCTCTTGATATTATCCATTTATCTGCTAATGTTAAGTTAGCTTCAACATCGCTTCTTGTTACGCCATTCATCATTTCTTCGTCCCAGTTCATGAATACGAATCTTGATGCATTCCATAATTTATTTGCGAAGTTTCTAGCAAATTCAACTCTTTCCATGTAGAATCTCATATCGTTTCCTGGAGAGTTTCCTGTTATTAATGTAAATCTTAATGCGTCTGCACCAAACTGGTCTATTATTTCAAGTGGGTCGATACCATTTCCTAAAGATTTACTCATTTTTCTACCCTGAGAGTCTCTAACAAGACCATGTATTAATACATGAGAGAATGGTTTTTCATTCATACAGAACATAGCTGCAAATGCCATTCTTACTACCCAGAAGAATATTATATCGTATCCAGTTACAAGTACATTTGTTGGATAGTAGTAGTTTAATTCTTCTGTGTTGTTTGGCCAACCAAGTGTTGAGAATGGCCATAAAGCAGATGAGAACCAAGTATCTAGTACGTCTTCATCCTGTTTGAAGTGAGTGCATCCACATTTTGGACATTTTTCTGGCATTTCTCTAGCAACAACAACTTCTCCACATTCCTGGCAGTAGTATGCTGGTATCTGATGACCCCACCATAACTGTCTTGATATACACCAGTCTCTTATGTTTTCTAACCACTGTAGGTAAGTTTTGTCGAATTTATCTGGAACAAACTGTAATTCTTTATCGTTTAATATTTTTATAGCAGGTTCTGCTAATTTGTCCATTTTTACGAACCACTGTTCAGATAATCTTGGTTCTATAGTTGTATGACATCTATAGCAAGTACCAACAGCGTGGTCGTGTTCTTTTATTTTTATTAAGAATCCTTCTTCTTTTAGGTCGTCTATGATTGCTTTTCTACATTCATATCTGTCCATACCTGCATATTTACCACATTTGTCGTTCATTGTACCGTCTTCGTTCATAACGTTGATTTCTTCTAAATTATGTCTTAAACCAACTTCGAAGTCGTTAGGGTCGTGAGCTGGAGTCATTTTAACAACACCAGTACCGAATTCCATATCAACATATTCATCTGCAACTATTGGTAATTCTCTACCAACTAATGGAAGTATTGCAGTTTTTCCAACTATGTCAGCATATCTTTCATCGTTAGGGTTTACTGCTATACCAGAGTCACCAAGCATAGTTTCAGGTCTTGTAGTAGCTACTTCAAGGAACTGATCGCTATCTTTTAGGAAATATTTTACATGGTAGAAATTACCTGGCTGATCTTCGTGTTCAACTTCTGCATCTGAAAGAGTAGTTTTACAGTTTGGACACCAGTTTATTATTCTATGACCTCTGTATATATGTCCTTCTTCATATAATTTTATAAAGAATTCTTTAACTGCATCGTTGCATCCCTGGTCCATTGTGAATCTCTGTCTATCCCAGTCACAAGAATCCCCTAATTTTTTAAGCTGATTTTCTATCTTTCCACCGAATTCTTCTTTCCAAGCCCAAGCTCTCTTCATGAATTCGTCTCTACCTAATTCGTATTTAGTTTTACCTTCTTCTTTTTTAATTCTTTCAACAACCTTAACTTCAGTAGCTATTGATGCATGGTCTGTACCTGGTAACCAAAGTGTTTCACATCCCTGCATTCTTTTCCATCTTATTAAAACATCCTGAAGTGTATGGTCTAATGCGTGTCCCATATGTAACTGTCCTGTTATATTTGGTGGTGGCATCATTATTGTAAAAGGCTTCTTATCCTTATTTGGTTTTGAAGCAAAATAACCTTTTTCCATCCACTCATCGTAAAGTCTTGACTCGAACTCTTTTGGATCATAAGTCTTATTTAGATTTGTTTCCATTTTCTAATCCTCCCTATAATATATTTTATTATCGATTTCCTTTTGAATGTTTTAGTAATTTTTCATATTTTACCAAAATATACCAAAGGTTTATCTCGCATTTTTGTGTCGAAATAATATTTATTACTATTTCGCCTATAAAAAAAGAGCCCTTCATCCTACATAAGGACGAAAAGCTCGCGTTACCACCTTAATTCCGAGGAAAAATTCCTCGACTCTCTACAGAATATAACGGTTCCAACCGTCCAAACCTACTAAACTCAGCTTGGAAACTCCGAAGCTACCTTCTCCAGCTCTTACTCCTGAAAAACCTCTCAGCCAATGGATCTCTCTCTCTGATGGAAGTCACTGAATACTCCTCTTCTTCAACGTCTTTTATATAATTAATACTTTAATTATATACAGTTATCTTTACTTATGTCAAGGGAAAACAACTCAATTTCATTACATCATCAATACTACTTTTTTCAATACTAAATTTGATTACTTAATATTTGTATTAATTGCTTTCACACCACTTAAAAGATTAGAAAAAATATAAAATTACCATTTTTCATTTCAAAAGAATTATATAAACTACAGATTTGGGATAAGTGTAATGTGAAAAAAGGTGGTGTTTTTTATTTTTCTAGTGACATTCAATTTTTATTTAATAATAGTTAAATCGCACTCGACACTTGGAGACGCCTACCTATTTCACTCTTCAAATAGGCGTCGGAACCGTGGAGAGGAGATTTACTATTATTAAATAAATGAATGTCTCAGAAAAATTAAACACCACCTTTTCGCAGCTATATCTTAACCAAATCTTCCGTTTATATAATCTTCTGTTCTTTTATCCATTGGATTTTCAAATATTGATCTTGTGTCGTTAAATTCTACAACTTCCCCATTTAAGAAGAATGCAGTATCATCAGATATTCTGTTTGCCTGCTGCATATTGTGAGTAACTATTACTATAGTATACTTACCTTTTAACTCTTCTATAAGCTCTTCAACCTTACCTGTAGATATTGGGTCAAGTGCAGAAGTAGGTTCGTCCATTAATATTACTTCTGGTTTCATAGCTATTGCTCTAGCTATACAAAGTCTCTGCTGCTGCCCACCTGATAAACCAAGTGCTGAACTTTTTAATCTATCTTTTACTTCATCCCAGATAGCAGCTCCTTTTAAACTTTCTTCAACTATTTTGTCTAATTCTTTCTTATCTTTTATTCCCTGTATTTTAGGTCCATAAGTTATATTATCGTATATACTCATTGGGAATGGATTTGGTTTCTGGAACACCATACCAACTTTTGTTCTTAAATCTATAACGTTCTGTTTGTTTATATCTTCTCCGTCTAAATCTATTTCTCCGTAGATTTTTACGTTGTCTATTAAATCGTTCATTTTGTTTAAAGTTCTTATAAATGTAGATTTACCACATCCTGAAGGTCCTATAAGTGCAGTTACTTTTCCTTCTTTTATGTTCATGTTTACATCTTTTAATGCCTGTTTTTCGCCGTAGTAAAGATCTAAATTTCTAACAGCTATTTTTGTATTATTGTATATTTCCATTTAAAATTTTCTCCTTAAATTCTATTCTAATTAATTCCCGTTTTGCTTTTGTTTACTGAATTTTATTTATTTAAAATTTACATTTTATTTTTCGCTTAATATATTTAAAAATTAATATTTTATTTTTACTAATTAATATTTTGCTTTACTAAGTTTTTTACCTGCAAATTTAGCTAATGTATTAAGTGCTAACACTATAACTATAAGTATTATACCTATTGAAGATGCTGTTGCTATATCACCAGTTTCTTTTGTTAATAAATATGAGTGAACTGTAAGTGTTCTCGCACTGCTCATTATTCCTGCTGGCATTTTTGCAACTGTACCTGCTGTAAGTAGTATCGCTGCTGATTCCCCAACAACACGACCTATTGAAAGTATAACCCCTGATATTATACCAGGCATTGCACTAGGTACGATAACCTTGTATAAAGTCTGAAGTTTTGTAGCTCCAAGTGCAAATGATGCTTCTCTGTAGCTCTGAGGTACTGTTTTTAAAGCCTCTTCTGTAGTTCTTATTATTACTGGAAGAATTATTATCGCAACTGTTAAAGATCCTGATAATAATGAGTATCCCATTTTCATGAATGTTACGAAGAATATACCACCAAATAATCCGTATATTATTGAAGGTATACCAGCTAAGCTTTCTGTACAAAATCTTATAGCTGAAACAAGTCTACCCTGTTTTGCGTATTCCTGAAGATATATCGCTGCAAGTATCCCAACTGGTGCAGATACTAATATTGCAATTACTACTGTATAAACTGTTGCTAATATCATTGGGTAAACCCCACCATCACCTGATGCCTGGTAATCGTTGAATATAAAGTTAAAGTTTATGTTTCCAAATCCTTTGTAGAATATGTATCCTACTATTACGAATAGCATCGCAACTGTTACAAATGCTGATCCGTATATCAATCCATTTAATATATTGTCTTTTCTCTTTCTTGCTCCGTTCATCTATTATTTCACCGCTTTCTTAGTTAACTTATTAAGTACTACATTTAATATTAATATGAATGTGAATAGTACAACTCCTGTTGCAAATAGCATTTCCTGATGAGTTCCGTATGCGTAACCCATTTCAAGAGCTATATTTGTTGTAAGTGGTCTAACACTGTCCATTATGCTTGTTGGCATTGCAGGAGAGTTACCAGCTACTAGTATTACCGCCATTGTTTCACCAAGTGCTCTACCTATACCTAAAACAACTGCAGCAAGTATTCCTGATTTTGCAGCTGGAAGAACAACTTTGAATATTGTTTCTATTCTTGAAGCTCCTAATGCATAAGAACCTTCTTTGTAAGCTGGGTCTACAGCTCTTATTGCTGTTTCTGATACTGAAACTATTGTTGGTAACATCATTATTGAAAGTACAAGTATTACTGCAAGTAAACTCTGTCCTTTTGGAAGGTTGAATGCGCTCTGTATACCTGGAACTATTACTGCAAGTCCAAATACCCCGTAAAGTACTGAAGGTATACCTGCTAATAATTCAACTGCTGAAGATATTTTTCCAGATATTTTAGCAGGTGCTATTTCTGCTATGAATATCGCTGTTAAGATACCTACTGTTGTACCTATTACTATTGATCCTGCTGTAGCAAATAATGAAGCAGCTATCATTGGAGCAACCCCGAATAAATCCGCTGATGGAACCCATTCGCTACCAGTTAAGAATGCTCCTAAAGAATATCCTTCTGCTAAGAATGGTTTTAATCCCATGTAGAATACGAATCCTGTTATAACTACTAAGCTTGCGATAGATATTAATGCGCTTATTAAAAATACGTACTTCATAATTCTATCTGCACCGTATTTCATATTTAAATTTTTTATTTTCTTTTCTCTGGTCCTAGAAGATCCCACTACTTCTGTGTTTGTTGTCATTTTCTTTCCTCCTAAATTTTTATAAAATATTAATTATTGCTCTCTCTCAAATACAATATCTATTTTAGTCTTTGTTTTTTAAATTTATATTTAATTACGGTTAAAGTAAGGATAATTTTATTAAATATTTTTAATAAATTTAACACAAAAGAGGCTAAGTCTAAATATCTGCTATCCGCTCCAGGCAATCAAGTTGCATTGTCGCTGGAGTAGAAGATATTTAAACCTAGCCTCCTCGTTTAAAAGTTATTAAACTGGTTTAGTAAATAATTTATCTTGATATTTTGTCTATAGTCATAGATGGTACGCTTATGCTTGCTCCCATTGTAGATTCATAAGTGTATATACCCGCACTTAGTCCGTATACAGTTATATAATCGTCTTCAAGTATTCTTTCAGATATTATGCTAGAGTCAAATGTACCAAGTATTATATTGTCATAATCTCCATCTACTGCTAGTCTTATTCCTACTGAATCTCCATCTTCCATTACCTGAACAACCTTACCACTGAATTTAACCTTTTTAGCTAAATAATCATCAGGTGTTCTCGCTAATTGGCTGTATGTTATTCCTGTATCGTAACCTTTTTTCTCCTCTTCCTCTTTTTTCTTTTGCTCTGCAGCTAATTTTTCTGCCTCTTCTTTTTCCTTAGCCTCCTTAGCTGCTTTTAACTCAGCTTCTTTCTTTTCCTGTTCAGCCGCAGTCATTTCAAACCAAGGAGCTGCTTCATCTACTTTGCCTTGTAGTTCCTTGATTTTCTTATCTTTTTCAGCTATCTGAGTTTGTTGCTGAGCAATCTGATCTTCATATTTTGACGTATCTCCAGAACTGAATAAAAATGCCCCTATTAAAAGACCTATTACAAAAGGTATTATTACTTCTTTTCTAAATATTTTTTTGAACTTAGATGTATTGTCGCTTTTGTCTAAATACTTCTTGTCTGTATCTTTTTTAACTCCATTTTTCTCAGCATTATTTTCTTTAATTACAGTATTATTTCCTTCGCTCGAATTATTTTTATTTAATTCCTCTTGTTTTGCTGCTTCTATTTCTTTTTTCTTTAGCTCGTCTAATTTTTCATTTTTAACTAAAATTTCTTTATTTAAATCTTCTATCTCTTTTTCTATATTTTTTATTTTGGTATTATTTCTATTGATTTCATTTTCTATAGATTTTAATTTCTCATTGAAAATTTCCTTATCTTCCTCAGCTACAGAATCATCCATTGAAGAAATAGCATTTTTTATTCCTTCCATTCTCTTCTCACAATTAGAGTTTACCTCTTGAATTTCTTTAATAGTATTATTTCTTTCAGCTATCTTGTTGTTTAGTTCATTGACAGAATTCACTAAACTTTCTTCGCTAAAAATCTCTCCACTTTCCTTTTTAGATCTTTTTTTGTAAATAATAAATGCAACTATAATGAGAATAACTACTACGAATCCCATTAAATTCCCTCCTTTTGTTTTAAATCGTTATATACTATATAGAATACATTATTTTCTTTAAAATTTCAACCTTTTAGATAAAAAAATCTTCTTTTGAAATAGTATTCACAAAAAAATAAAACTCCCTAGAGAACTTAATCTCTAGGGAGTTTCTGTGGGATTGGATATATATTGTGGTGTTAGAGTGAGTTAATTTATATCTATTCTACAACCTGCCTATTTTCTTTCTAGGTATATTTATTAGAAAGTTGCTCTTTTCCGCTTCTTTCTATTATTTGTTTATTTTGATGAATCCTTCATCTTCCATTATCTGCTGACCTTCATCACTTAATACGAAGTCTATTAATTTTTTACCATTTTCTGATAATCCATCCTGTTTGTCAACTAGTATGAATGGTCTTGATATTGGGTAGCTTGAGTTAGTTACGTTATCTGCTGTTGGTTCAACATCATTTACATTTAAAGCATTTATAGCGTCATCAACGTATCCGAAAGATATGTATCCTATTGCATTGTCATTTCCTTCAACTGTTGATTTTATGTTTCCTGAACCATCACTAACCTGAGCATCTTTTAATAATTCTGTAGATTCAAATCCTATTATTTCCTGGAATCCATCTCTTGTACCAGAACCTTCTTCTCTTGATACAACAACTATTGGAGCATCATTTCCGCCAACTTCTTTCCAGTTAGTTATTTTTCCAGTGTATATATCTTTTACCTGATCTGTTGTAAGGTTTTTAACTGGGTTGTTTTTATTTGTTATAACTGCTATACCATCTATAGCTATTTTTGTTTCCTGAAGTCCTGCTGATTTTTCTTCATCTTTTAAATCTCTTGATGCCATCCCTATTTCAGATACACCATCTATTGCATTTTTTATACCAGCTGATGAACCTATCTGCTGTATTTCAACACTAACTCCTTCATTTGCTTTTTCAAACCGTTCAGCTATTTTTTCCATTGATGGACCTACTGAAGTTGATCCTGATACGCTTATTGTAGTTCCTTCTGAAGAAGCTGCTTCATCTCCTCCTGATTTTCCGCATCCAGTAGCTAAACATCCTACTGTTAATATCCCTGCTAATAAAAGTGCTAATCTTTTGTTTTTCATTTCTTAAAATCCTCCGCTTTGTTATAAGTTATTTATTAATTATTACAGTATCTATAATAAAGCAGACGTATTAAGAGAATATTAGATTGGAGTTAACGAAAAGTAAAGATTGTTAAGTGTTTTAAATATACTTAATATTTTCTGAACATAAAAAAGATACTGTCCAATTTTAATAGGATTTCCTATAAAAATGTAAACTAGTATCTCTTTTTCTATCTATCAAATATTTATTCCACTTCTTCTTTTACATAGTTGATAAACATATCTACTACCGGTGTCAATTCAAATTCTTTTGAATATGCAACACCTAATACCCTTTTATAATGCTCTGAAAAATTCCTTATGCAGACATTAAAAGGTGTATTTTCTAAAAGTAATTTGGGTAAAATTGCCACACCGAATCCACTTTCAACCAATTTTATCACTGTAAAATCTTCATTTACTTTATATTTTATTTCAGGATTTATTCCATTTCTATTAAAAATAATTCCTGTTTCATAGTTCAGTCCATCTGCAGATAGTATAAACTTTTCATCCTTTAATTTTGATATGGGTACAGTTATTTGAGAGGACAACTTATGTTGCATAGGTGTTATAAGAACCAACTCATCTACATAGAGCTTTACAAAATTCATATCTGGAACCGAATACTCAGATACAAATATTATATCCAATTGATTTGACTTTACCTTTTTTACTAGTTCGTCAAACTTATCTACTACTATATCAAAGCTTATATTGGGATAATCTTTTGAAAATCTGTCTAGTATCTCTGGGAGCCAATTGTACGCTATACTTTGTATTGTCCCTATCCTTATATAACCTGTGTCCAAACTTGTCAGATTATCTGATATATCATTAATTTTTTCTTCTAAATCACAGATTTCTATTATACATTTCATAATTTCCTCTGCATTTGGCATTAGTTCTACACCATTTTTAGAACGTTTAAATATCTTCATTCCAAGTTCTTTTTCAAAACCTTTTATAATCTGGCTAACTGCTGACTGAGTATAATTAAGTTTATTAGCAGCACAAGATATACTCTTCATTTCATACACTGTTTTTATAACGTTGTGTTTATTCATAATTTTTCCCCCTATCATTGAACAAATTCCCCAACATATATAAGTATTATTACAAGAAGATATTAAAATTTTTAATACCTTGCAATAAATCATTAATATTAAGCACACTTTGTTAAATATTAATTTTTCTTATACTTATCATAAATTTATGTAAAATAGTTTTGCCTATATTTCGTGTAAAATCAACATATAGAGTATATTATTTCTTATATTATAAACATATTATCATTCTAAATGTCAAATTTTTATAATTGACATTTACAAATTTATAGTTTTGAAAAAAATAATTGGAGGTGTAACTATGGGTAAAGAATTTTGGAATGGAGCTGAAGCAGCTCACAGAAGAGTTATGATGAAAGCCGCTGGATATTCTGATTTAGATATCAGAAAAAAACCTCATATAGGTGTTCCTAACTCTTATATGGCGGGGTCTCCCGGTTCTGCTCATTTAAGACAGATAGCTGAAGCTGTAAAAGAAGGTATTTGGGCTGCAGGTGGAGTTCCTGTAGAATTTGGTATACCTGCTACTTGTGGAAATGTGGCAAATGGTGCTGAAGAGCTTAAATTTGAACAGGTTGGTAGAGATATAGTTGCTATGTCTATAGAATTCGTATCAAAAGTTCATAATTTTGATGGTCTTGCTATGATTGCATCTTGTGACAATATAATAGCTGGATGCTATCTTGCCGCTATGAGACTTGATCTTCCATCTACACTTATAACTGGTGGTTCTATGCAGCCAGGACAGCATTGCGGAAAAACTGTTGTAGAAGCAGATTTAGATGCAGCTCGTTTCTCTGGTGCAAGTGAAGAAGAGCTTATGGAAATGGAAGATAATGTATGTCCTTCATTTGGTGCTTGTCCTTCTATGGGTACCGCAAATACTATGCAGATGCTTGGAGAAGTATTAAACCTTGTTCTTCCTGGTACATCTACAATACCCGCTACTGACAACGCAAAACTAAGAAAAGCCAGAGAAGCTGGTATGTACGCTGTTGAATTAGCTAAAAAGAAAAGAAAACCTTCTGAAATAATAACTAAAGAAGTTTTACTTAACTCAATAATGTTTGATATGGCAGTTGCTGGATCTACAAATGCAGTTTTACATCTTTTATCTTATGCATACGAGCTAGGAATCAAGATAACTCTTGAAGACTTTGAAAGATATGCAAAAGATATAAAATGTATAAATGCTGTTGTACCTAGTGGACCTTACACTGTTGTAGACTTCCACTATGCAGGCGGTGTTCCAAATGTAATGAAGATGTTAGAATCTAAGCTTTACACAGATGCACCTAGTATATACGGATGCACATGGAAAGAAGTTTTATCTAAGGTAAAAGCTCAGGAAAATAAAGTTATACATTCTCTTGAAAAACCTTTATTCGACCAGCCTGGATTAAAAATAATGAGAGGTAATCTATCTCCAAACGGTGCAATAGTTAGACCTACAGCTGTTTATGAAGAAGTTATGTATTTAAAAGGAAAAGCTAAAGTATTTGAAAACGACAGAGAAGCTTTTGATGCTATTCAGAGAGGTGATATAGTCCCTGGAGATATAATGGTCATAAGATACGAAGGTTGCAAAGGTGCTCCTGGTATGAAAGAACTTATGCTAAGTATAGATGCTCTTATAGGTAAAGGACTTCATAAGAGTGTTGGTCTTATATCTGATGCTCGTTTCTCAGGATTCAACTTTGGTGCAATAGTTGGACATGTTTCTCCTGAAGCTTACGATGGAGGTAATATAGCACTTGTTCAAAACGGCGATGAAATAATAATGGATATAAGAAATGGAGAACTTACTCTAAATGTTTCTGATGAAGAACTAGCAGAAAGAAGAAAAGCTTGGGTTTGCCCTCCTCTTAAAGAAGAAAAAGGTTGCTTAAATATATACGCTAAAATGTGTAGACCTGCTGAAGAAGGTGGAGCTATGCAGCCTTGGCCATTAGATGCTAGATATTAAGAAAAATAGATTGATACAAAACTGATATAAATAAAAATTTTTGGAGGAAGATTATTATGATATTACTATCACGCGACGATATTAAAAAAGTATTTACTATGAGAGATGCAATAGAAGCTGATAAAGTGGCTTTCCAGTTAGTTGTTGAAGAAGGAAAAGTTGTTTCTCCTTTAAGAACTAATATACAGGCTCCTAAATATGATGGATGCTTCTTATTCATGCCAGCTTATGTTCCAGACCTTGATGTTGCATCAATTAAAATAGTTGACATATTCCCTCATAACATAGATAATGGAATACCTTCTTCACCTGCTCAGGTACTTCTTATAGATGGTACTACTGGTGTTGTAAGTGCACTTTTAGACGGAACTCATGTAACTAAAATGAGAACTGGAGCTGCTTCTGGTGCTGCTTTCGATGTACTTGCTAAAAAAGACTGTAAAATAGGTGCTCTTATAGGTACTGGTGGACAGGCTTCTACTCAGCTTGAAGCAATGCTTACTGCTAGAGACCTTGAAGAAGTTAGAGTATTTGACCTTGACTTTGAAAGAACTAAAGCATTTGCAGAACAGATGCAGGAAGAATTAAGCGAATACAATACAAGAATAGTTCCAGTTAAATCTTCTAATGAAGCTATAGACGATGCAGATTTATTAATAACTGTAACTCCTTCTTCAAAACCAGTATTCGATGGAAGCAAAGTTAAACCAGGTATAACTATAAGTTGTGTTGGTGCATATCAGCATCACATGCAGGAACTTGATCCAGTTGCACTTGAAAGAGCTTCTAAAATATACTTCGATTCAAAAGAAGCTGTATTGTCTGAATCTGGAGATATATTAATACCTCTTGAAAAAGGTATAATAACTGAAGATGACTTCACTGGAGATTTAGGTAATGTTATAAAAGGTGAACTAGTTGGTAGAGAAAATGACGAAGAAATAATAGTATTCGAAACTGTTGGTGTTGCTACTCAGGACCTTGTTGCAGCAAACACAATATACAAAAAAGCTCTTGAATTAGGTGTAGGACAGGAATGGAAATAAATTTAATTTAGCATTAAATTTTAGTTTCAAAATAAAATAGCTAATTAATTTAAACATTAATTGATATAGCAAAAGGGTCTATTGTATCAAATTCGATGCAATAGACCCTCTCTTTTTAATCTATTCAATTTCTCTCACTTTATCTCATTGAAAATATTAAAATTTAAAACAAATAATCTTTTTAATCTAAATATTATTATTAATTTCACTATAATACGCTATAATATAATAAAATTTACAATTATTATACGAAATAGGATGTGATTACAAATGGCACATAAAATTAATACTTTGACAGATAAATTTATTACTTTATTAAATAAATGTGATTACGACGAAATAAAAGACTTTTTATTAGAAAAAGAATTAGAATTCTACAATAACGACTTAAAAGACCTTGTACTATATTCTGGGTTTAGCATACCAAACTACAACAAACTAATGGACATATTGGAAATAGACGACCTAGAACCTCCAATATTCTCAGATATATTCACCGATGAAATAATGGTAAACAACATAAACGTATACAAAACAAACGTATATAACCTATACTTCATAAGAAAAGAACAATTTGGGCTAAGAGATGAAGATGCTGCAATAAACGAACTAATCTTCACCGACAACTTAGAAAACTTAATAGAAAAAGCAAAACAAGAACTACTAAACAGATACCTAGTAAAAGACTTACACCTAGGCAAATAAAAAAGAGTAAATCAAAATTTATACGTTAATATCTCTCGGGGATTGAAGTCATAGACAAACTCCTCTCCAGCTTCGACGTGTGTACAAGTAAATAGTTTTGTTGAAAATCAACCTCACGTCTCCAGATTGTCGAGTTCGTTTTGTCTATGACTTTCAATCCACCAAGTTAGATATTATCCCTATAAAATTAGATTTATACCAATCTCTAACAATACACTAAATTCATATATGTAAAGAAAAAAATATATTAGTACCTCTCGACAATCCACAGCTGTGCAGCAATCTATCAACAAAACAAATTACCTACAACACAGCGAGGACCGGAGAGAGGACTAATATATTTTTTCTTTACTCCTAATAAAATCCCATTTTATCTACATATTCAATAACAATCTCATCCATTTTATCCTCCGCTTCTTCAAGGCTTTTACACCCATTAAATATCGGATTTCTATATTTATGAGAAAGCAGTCTATCTTTATTATCCCGCATACCAAGCACATACTGAGATCTTAAAAAATCATTCTTCTCAACATAATTGACATGCTTAGTATTTTTTATCGACCTAAACAAAATCTGAGCTTTCTTCAAATCATTCTCAATACAAGTATAATACAGCACCGCAGTATTTATCAGATTTCTAAAATACATCCTATCAGTCATCTTCTTAAATCTAGCTGGATTGCCATCTCTGACATCCCAGATAATCTCTTCAATCCTATACCCAGAATATTTTCCGTCCAAAATCTTCTGGAAAAGAAGAGTCCGCGCTGCTATAGATAAAGAAACTATAGTATCGTCATTTATCTCAGTCTTTTCTAGCTCATTTTCCAATCTAGATACCAAATATTTCTCAGTATCTGGAGAAATTCCATCCTCTCCTATTATAGAATTAGAATACATCACAGAAACTGTAAATATATCATCTCTTTCCATACTCTTATAATGTGTACCATCACCGTAGAAATAGCTTGGAATACACATAGTCAAATCCAAAACTATTGTAGATATAATTATTATTGGATTTTTGAAGTATATTCCAGCTGCTAAACACAACACAGATAGTACAATATCACTCTTTGGACCAGCAGAAATCGCCCTTTTCCAAGCAATTACATGCCTTTCAAATTCCAAATCGCTTCTAATTTCGCCATTTTCTATATTTGCTCTACCAAGATAAGTTCCCTGAAGCTTGTTCTTTTTTATTCTAACAAACCTTTTATCCTTCCTTATAACTATAATCGGACCTGCATATAGCTTTGTAAATCTAAGCCCATTCATCTCTGCAACCTTTCCATGTGCAAACTCGTGTATAAGAACAAAAACTGCCAACTGCACAAGAAAACAAACAGATAACTCAAATATACTTAAATCTAAAAATGCTACACTAAGCCCAATAGCAACACCAACCGATGTATATATAAGGAGTTTAAAAAGTTTAAATAGTGTCTTTCCCATGGTATCTCTCCATCAAAATTATATTTCTGCTTCTAATTTTTCAACAAGCTCTGCAAATACGTCTAATGCCTTTTCAACTGATTCTTTCTTTTCCATATCCACTCCAGCTCTTCTTAACTGATCTAGTGGATATTCTGAGCCACCGCTCTTTAAGAATTCTATATATCTATCTACTGCTGGTTTTCCTTCTTCTAAAATCTGTGAGCTCAATGCACTCGCAGCTGAAAATCCTGTAGCGTATTTATATACATAGAAATTAGAGTAGAAATGAGGTATTCTCGCCCATTCTATTCCTATTAATTCGTCTACATTTGTAGAATTTCCATAGTATTTTTTATTTAATTCATAGTATATTTCTGTAAAATCATCTGCTGTAAGTGGTTTTCCAGCTTCTACCTGTTCATGAGTTATTTTTTCAAACTCAGCAAACATAGTCTGTCTATGTACTGTTGTTCTAAACTGCTCTAAGTAGTAGTTTAGAAGATAAATTCTCTCATCCTTAGATTTTGCATTTTCTAATAGATAATTTACAAGTAATAACTCATTAGTTGTAGATGCAACCTCTGCAACAAATATTCTATAATCTGAATATATATAAGGCTGAGTATTTCTTGAATAGTAGCTGTGTACAGAGTGTCCTAATTCGTGGATTAATGTAAATAATGAATTTAAGTCTTCTGTGTAGCTAGTTAGGATGTATGGCTGAGAGTCGTAGCATCCCCAAGAATAAGCTCCACCTTTTTTACCTTCATTTTCAAAAGCATCTATCCATCTTTCGTCAAACGCCTTCTGAATTATAGATAAATACTCTTCCCCTAAAGGAGCAAGTGCTTTTAATATAATCTGCTGTGCTTCTTCATAAGGTATTTTATATTCAAATTTTTCAGCTAGAGGAACATAAAGGTCGTACATGTGTAAGTCCTCTATTCCTAAGAATTTTTTCTTAGCTTCTACATATCTATCTAATGTAGGTATACTTTCGTGTACTGCATCTATTAAATTGTTGTACACATCTACACTTATATTATCAGCAAATAATGATCCCTCTATTGCAGAATTGTGTTTTCTCATTTTTGCGTAGAATATTTCTGATTTTATAGCTCCGTAAAGACTTGATGCATAAGTGTTCTGGAATTTTTTGTATGTAGAAAATTCCCCTTCAAAAGCATCTTTTCTCACTCTTCTATCTCTGCTCTTTATAAGTAGAGAATAGTTGAAGTGGTCTATCTTTATCTTTTCGCCGTTTTCCCCTTCTATCTCTGGGAATTCCATATCTGCATATGCAAGCATATCATATACACTTTCAGGAACTGCAGTTAATTCTGAAACTGAAGCAAGTATTTTTTCTTCGCTTTCTGATAATGTATGTGGTTTATCTCTTAAAATATCGTCGATGAATTTTTTGTAGAATGCCATATCTTCATCCTGCATATATTCATCTAAAACTTTTTCGTCCATAGCTATTATCTCTGGCACTAAATAAGATGAAGCTACACCAAAATCAGAAGATATCATCTCAGATTTTACAGAATCTGCCTGATTATCGTTCTTTCTTGTATCCTCATGGTGTTTCATATGAGTGTATACATATAATTTTTCTATAACTCTAGATGCTTCTTCTAAAGTCTTTAAAGCATTTAATAAATTCTCTTTATCAAGAGCTAATTTGCCTTTATACTGTGATATCTTATCAGTTAATTCTGCTGCCTTTTCAATATCGGCATCAACTGACTCTTTATCTGGGTACATTTTTGCTAAGTCCCATTTATATTTTTCTTCTATATTGTTTCTTTCTATTCCCATAACTGCCTCCTATATATTTCCCGGGAAATTACACACTAAAGAACTGCTATTAAAATAGCTCCTTCTGATGTAAATGTTCCCATTATTGGTCCTATATTAGCAACAAGAGTTTCCTCGAAATTATAGTGGTCTACTATAAATTTCTTAATTTTTTCTGCTTTTTCTGGACAGTTTGCATGCCCAACTATTACGTCTTTGTGCTCTATTTCATTTATATCAACACAGTTTTTGATATATGTGAATAGTTTTTTAAGACTGTTGCTTTCACCTCTAGCTTTATCTATAGGTTTAACAAGACCTTCATCTATTTTGATTATCACTTTAAAATTAAGTGCGTTTATCAATTTACCTGCGATAGGATTTACTCTACCACCTTTTATAGCATTTTCTAAAGTATCTAGAGTACCATAGAATACCATATCTTTCTTCATCTGTTCTATAGCCTCTAAAATTTCGTCCATATTCTTTCCAGCTTCTATTAACTGATGTGTCTTTAAAATCATAAGCGCAACTGCTATAGAACCATTCTCAGAATCTATAACCTCAATTCTCTTATAATCATGATCTTCAAGATACATATTTTTAGAAATAACAGCATTACTGTATGTACCTGATAACTTAGAAGTAAGTGTAAAAACTATTATCTCCTCATACTCTTCATTTCCATAAACTTCCATAAATCTCTCTAAAGAAGGACTTGAAGTCTTTGGAAGCTCCTTACACCCTCTCATCTTTTCATAGAAAGTCTTCTCATCTATATCTACCCCTCCGATATAAGAATCCTCTCCAAAAGCTACGTTAATTCTAACTATCTCAGGATTAACTATATCTAAAATCTCCTGAGGAAAATCACATGAACCATCTGTAACTATCTTTATATTTGCCAATTTAAAACCCTCCTAAATCACTCTATTTGATTAACATACATATTTTTAATATCTTTTGACTATCTGAACTTGCATAACAACCTAAAAAAGCACACTGTTATACATTTTTATTATACTATATAACAACATTAACGTCGAGCTTCTAATAACATTACAAAAAACATATTCCTACATCAAAAACTAGCACTCCCAAACCTATAAACTGTTGAAAAAAATTACAACACCTTACTATAAAATCTCGATAAAAAAAATTATAAAAAATGGCTGTTAGAAAGAATTTTGCACGCAGACTATTTAAGACTTAAACACAAGTAGCTCGCACCGACAATTCTGCAAGCGCCCCAAAACATTGAAATGTGTTACATAAATGGTTGGGGCGCTGAAGCCTGGAGAGCGAATACTTGTGTTAAGTCAAAGTCTGCGGCAAAATCTTCAACAGCCATATTTCCTATAATTTTTTAATCCGAGATTTTACGTAAGGTATTGTAAACTTCGAAACAATTCCTACGAAAATTCCCGTTACCAGTGATGTTATTAGCATGAATGGCAGATAAGTCGTCATCGCAATATTCTTCACTATAGCCGACGCAACAAGCAACTGCCCTACATTATGACCTATCGCACCACCAACACTTATACCAATGGTAGAAAAACCTTTAATCCTACTAAACAAATACATAACAACAAGACTCAAATATCCTCCACCGATACTAAACATCAAATAAGACATCGGTCCTGTAAAAATAGAAGAAAGAATAATCCTAACTGTAAGAATAATAAACGTATCCTTAAACCCAAGTGTCATAAGAGCCACCAAAGTAATAATATTGCTAAGTCCTAGCTTTGCACCAGGGAACACTGCAACCATTGGATTAGGAATAAATCCTTCTATTATATATAAAATCAAACTGTATCCTACCATAAGCCCAAGGAAAGTCAGTTTTTTCGTTTCTATTCTCTTTTCAGACATAACGTCCTCCTTTTTAATAATTTTGTTACAATTGCTATTATATCATAGTATATTATAATTAAACAAAATACTCTACAAAGGTTGGTCTTACTAATGAAAAAAAAAGAAAATTGGTTTACTGGAATAGATTATTACGATAATTATTTTGAAAAAGACATAAAAGTTGAAAAAACAACTATAACTGAAAACATAGATTTAAAAATACATAAACTTGTCGAACTTTGGTACGTTTGTGACGGCGAAGGAACTATAAACATAAATGGATTAAACTATTCGCTAGAAAAAGATACCTTCCTTTGCCTATATCCATACCATATTTATAGTGTGGAGGTCGTAAAGCCAATCAAAGTCTATACGATAAAATTCTACATTGGTCTTTTTATGCACACAATGTGGGAAAAGCACGACAAAGGTGTGAATTATCAATTAGTTCATGAAACAGAGCCATATCAAAAATGCTCTGATCCATATATAAAATCTAGATTTGAGTATATACTATCTGAGTACAAATCAAATAAATTTGGCTCTGAAAATATAATCTTATATGCTGTTTTAGAGGTTTACACTCTATTTTGCAGAAATTCTCTTGAACTTTACGGTGATTACAATAGTTTTAACTCACACCTTAAAAACGAGGATAAACTTTGGAACCATATAAAAGATGCTATTTTATATCAGGGAAATAAGTCATCTTTAGAGGATATTGCTGAGGATTTAAGCCTAAATCCGTCGTACGCAAATCAGCTAATAAAAAAGAAATCTGGTTATACTTTTAAAGAGCTAAAAGACTTTGGAACTATTGTAAATGCGTGCTCACTGCTGCATTTTGAAGACTTATCAATCTCGTATATAACAGAGCTTTTAGGCTTTAAAAACGTTCCTTCTTTTTATAGGGTTTTTGAAAAATACATCGGAAAATCTCCAATAGAATATAGAGATGATAATATAGTAGATAATAAAAGATTTTTTGCCATGAAAGACTTGTATTTAAAAGTTATTCAGTATATTTACCTACATTTTTACAAGGATATAACTGTTGAAGATGTCGCAAATGAGCTACATATCAAGACTTATACCATAAACTCTATATTAGAAGAGTACTACTTTACCTCATTTGCTGAGGAACTTGAAAAAGTCAGACTAAGACTTTCTTACACTTTGCTTAAAATAACAAAACTCACAATACTACAGATATCTTGTGAATGTGGATTTAAGAGCCTTTCAACATTCCAGAGAGCATTTGTAAAGTATAATGGAATTTCTCCTACTGAATACAGAAATATTAAAAAATGATAAAAAAACTTGTATATTTGACATAAACTCGCTTTTTTCGTGTGCTATAATTTCTTCCCGAAAGGAGAGATTTTTATGTTTAATAACTTATTTAATTCTATAGATTTAAAAGGTTTACACCTTAAAAACCGTATAATTTTCCCAGCAATGGGGACTAAAATGGCTGAGGAGGACGGAAATGTATCTCAACAGATAATAGATTACCAAGTTGCCAGAGTAAAAGGTGGATGTGGGCTTAATATGAGTGAGGTATGCTCTGTCCACAAAACTAGTGCACCAAAAGGATTTTTGGCAATTCACAGCGATTCTTTAATAGAATCTCATAAAAAATTTACTGAAGCTATCCACAATGCTGGTGGAAAATGTGGAGTACAGCTTTGGCAAGGGAGCTTAGCTTCTTCACTAGATCCTAATGCAGAGATTTTAGTTGCAGATGACTTTAAATACGGAAAATACACTATCCCTAAAATAAGTGTAGAAAAAATTAAAGAGGTTGTAGATAGCTTTGGAGAAGCTGCTAGAAGAAGTGTTGAAGCTGGATACGATTGTATAGGATTCCACTGCGGACATAATTACCTACCACACTCATTCCTAACTGCAGGTATGAATAATAGAGATGATGAATATGGTGGTAGCCTTGAAAATAGAGCAAAATTCCCTCTTGAATGTATAAGAGCAATAAGAAAAAATATACCAGATGACATGCCTTTAATAATGAGAGTTGATGCTCATGACGATTACTTCAAAAACGGGCTTACTATAGACGATATTATAAAATTCTGTTTAATGGCTAAAGAAGCTGGTGTCGATGCACTAGATATTTCTAGAGGAAATATGATTACACCTGGTTTAAAATATGAAGTTCCACCTATTGATATTCCAAATGGATTCAATGTTGAAAATGCAGCTAGAATAAAAGAAGAAACTGGTATGATTACAATAGCTGTTGGAAGAATTAACACTCCAAAATTAGCAGATGAGATAATTGCAGATGGAAAAGCAGATATGGTTGTCGTTGGTAGAGGACAGCTTGCCGATCCAGAATTCTGTAATAAAGCAAAAGACGGAAAACTTGATGAAATAGTGTACTGTGTTGGATGTAATCAGGGTTGTTACGATGGATTTACAGATCCTAATGTTCCATTTATAACTTGCTTGAGAAACCCACTTCTTGGACATGAGTCTGATGATTTTATATCTAAACCAACTGAAAAGAAAAAGGTACTTGTTGCAGGTGCTGGTGTAGGTGGACTTGAAGTAGCTTGCCTTTTAAAAGAAAAAGGACACGATGTTGTTGTATATGAATCATCTGACCACACTGGAGGACAGTTCTTAACTGCGGGAAAAGCACCAAGAAAGAACGAAATGCTACTTGCTGCCCAGTCTTATGAGAAAAAAGCTGAAAGACTAGGCATAGAAATACATTTAAACACACCTGTGAATACAGAACTTATAAGGAAAGAAATGCCTGATGAGGTAGTTGCTGCAATAGGTGCTGTACCTATAAAAATACCTGTAGATGGATACGATAACGATAATGTATTCTCTTCTCACGATGTATTAAATGGAAAATCTGTTCCATTTGGAAAATGTGTGGTAATTGGTGGTGGACTTGTAGGTGTTGAAACTGCTGAATTTATCAAAGAAAATTTAGACCTAGACGTTACAATAGTAGAAATGAACGACGAGGTTGCTAAAGATTTAGGGGCTATTAGAAAAATATGCGTTATGGAATCTTTAAGTAAGAGCAATATAAAATCAGAAACCTCTGCAAGACTTACTCGTATTGGAGATGGTTTTATAGCTGTTGATAGAGATGGTGAAGAAGAATACATACTTGCAGACAGTGTTGTTATGGCTATCGGTGCTAAAGCTAAGGCTCACGACGAAATTAAAAATGAATGTGAAAAACTATCTATCCCTTGTCACGTTATAGGCGATACTAAAAGAGCTAGACGTGCTATAAACTCTATAAGAGAAGCTTACGAGGTAGCTGGAGAAATATAGATTTAAAGTATAAAATTATAAATTTTAATTAGATAAATATTGATTAAAAAGTTACTAATCACCATTAAAAAGCTGTTGAAGTTTTACTTTTATTTAATTAAAGTTTCTTCAGCAGCTTTTTTATATCCCTAATTTTGCGTAAATATCACTGTATTTCCTTAATTTTTCTGATAAATTTTATCATCTTTTTTATTTCTCAACTTCTTTTAAAATTTTAATATCCATTCAAGTATTGATTTTAATTGACATCTATAAGTTTTTGAGATATAATATCATTAAATTAATGATAATGAATTTCATTAATTTTAAGGAGGAATTACCATGAATACAGTTTTTGATTTAAAAGTTGGCGAAAAAGGCCGCATTCATAATATACATGGAAACGAAAAATTAGCTAAAAGACTTCTTGCTCTAGGTTGTATAAACAATACTGAAATAGAAGTAAAAAAAGTCGCTCCATTTGGAGACCCAATACTTGTAAGATTTAGAGGACTTGATCTTGCTATCAGAAAATCTGACGCAAAGAACATAGTTCTTCAGTAAGGAGGTAGAATTTGTTAAATATAGCACTTTTAGGAAACCCAAACGTCGGTAAAACTACAGTATTCAACCTACTTACAGGCTCAAATCAGTACGTTGGTAACTGACCAGGCGTTACAATAGAAAAAAAGGAAGGATTTCTTGAAGACGATATAAAAATTGTCGACCTTCCTGGAATCTATGCAATGGATACTTTTTCTAATGAAGAAAAAGTTTCTAAATCATTCCTTGAAAAAGAGGACGTCGATTTAATTTTAAACGTTGTCGATGCATCAAATCTAACTAGAAATCTTTACTTAACTACTCAGCTTATGCAGTTCAACAAGCCAATAGTTATACTTTTAAATATGCTTGATGTTGCAAAAGCTAGAGGAATGGAGATTGATACTCATAAATTAGCTCTTGAATTTGGAGTGACTGTTATTCCAATAGTTGCAAAGAAAAAAGAAGGTGTAGATGACATAGCTTCTAAACTAAGAGAAGCTGCAAGAAAGCCGTTTATCTACTCTACTAATTGGGGAAATGAAGAGGAAACTTACAAAATAATAGAAGAAAAACTTGCTCTTTGTACAAACTTCCCAAAAGAAGATAAAAAGACTATAAGCGATAAGATAGACAGCATAGTACTTCATCCAATATTTGCTTATCCAATATTTATCGGACTTTTACTACTTCTTTTCAAATTTACATTTGATTGGGTAGGAGGCCCACTTCAGGAGGGATTTGCGGGACTTATTGAAAACTATATTGCAATTCCAGCAGATGCCGCACTTGCAAACTCTAGCCCTTGGTTTAGATCTTTAATAGTAGACGGTATAATTGGTGGACTTGGCGGTACACTTCCTTTCTTCCCATTAATATGTACTCTATTCTTTGGAATATCTCTGTTTGAAGACAGTGGATATATGTCTAGAACAGCATTTTTAATGGATAGAATAATGAAAAAAGTTGGACTTTCTGGTAAGGCATTTATACCTATGATAATGGGTATGGGATGTTCTTCTCCAGCTATAATGGCTACAAGAACTCTTGAAAGCGAAAAAGATAGAAAAATAACTGCACTTATCGCACCTTTAATGACTTGTGGTGCTAAGTTACCAGTTTACGCATTATTTGTTGCAGTTTTCTTCCCTAAAAATCAGGCGCTTGTAACAGCATCTCTTTATTTAGTTGGAATCGTGGCTGCGATAATAGTAGCTCTATTCTTAAATAGAACTACTTTCAAAAATGAGGTTGAGCCATTTATATTAGAGCTACCTGAGTACAAAATACCTACAATCAGCGCTCTACTAAAAAATACTTGGAATAAATCTAAAGGATTTTTAGTTAAAGTCGTTACTATAATGTTTGCAATGTCTGTTGTTATTTGGGCATTCTCATCATTCAACTTTAACGGATTCACAGAAAATATAAATGATTCTTTCCTAGCTTATATAGGAAAAGTTATAGCTCCTATATTTAGACCACTAGGATTCAGCGATTGGAGAACTTCAGTTGCCCTTCTTACTGGACTTGGAGCAAAAGAAGTTGTTGTAAATACACTTAGCATACTTTACGGTAATCTTCCAGAAGTATTACCTACAGTTTTCACAGGTGTTACAGCTTATGCATTCCTTGTTTTCACAGCACTTTACACTCCTTGTATAGCTGCTCTAGCTACAATGAGAAAAGAATACGGAAACAAGATGATGTTTACATCTCTATTCTATCAGTTTGCACTTGCTTGGGTTGCTGGTGTAATAGTGAATATAGTTGGTAGTGCGTTTATGGCTGCAAAATCTCCAATAGAAATAGCTATAACTGCAGTGATTGTAATAATTACAGCCGTTATACTTATTAGAATCTTCACTAGACCAGGAAGCAGCTGCAGTAGTTGTAGTGGCGGTGGAGAAAATGGAGGCTGTGCTAACTGCTCAGCTTGCGGAAATTTAAAAGCTTGCTCAATGAAAAACGAGAACTTACTTGATGAAATGAATAAAAGGAAATAGATACTGATATAAAAAAATACTGCCATAGAACACCTTTAAAAGGTGTTCTTATGACAGTACCTTTAACTGACACCTAACGGTTGTCAGTTTTTTTGTATTCAAATTTAG
>UQCY01000013.1 GCA_900539645.1 uncultured Clostridium sp.
ATATAGAATTGTTTAGAGATATTCTAAAATACGATTATGTATCTCTTGGAAAAACTAGCAATGTACCGGATTTCTTTGTTAGAAATTATCCTGAGGACTTTAAAAATAGATGTCATGTATTCCTTCAGGATGACGAAAATGTTAAGAAGTATATTCCAAAACACTTCAATACCCCAGCTAAAATGATAATAAAATATGTACAGTTTGAGCCATTTAGATACGATGTAGAGGCTTTAAAAGAAAATATTATGATAAATCCTGAAAAGATTGACAATATAGTTATGTTCGATTATGATATTTCAAAGATATTTGAAAAATCTCTATCATATAGAGTAGAAATTTAGTTGAATATACAAAAAAGGAAAGGTGAATAAATATGAAATATAAAATAGAAAAATACCTTCTTAAAAAGACAGATGAGCTTGCTTTTATAACTCTGAAAGCAGACGGAGATTTTAAGATAAAAGGATATGATATTCCTGCAGAAGGGCTTGATGTTCCAATAAAAAATGAGGTCCTTGTAAAAGGAATAAAAGACAAAACTGCTCAGGAAAGTTTAAACTCTATGTCTATAGCAGATGCGATGATTTATATAATGGGGATAGATTCTACATTTAAATACAATGAAGAATATGATAAATTTATCGAAGCACTTGCTAAAGGATTAGATTTAGACTTAAAAGCATATATGGGATATATGTCTAATAAATACTTTGAAATAGGTGAATACACAGATTCATTAATATATATGAAATCATTAGTAAATAAATATCCAGAAGATGTAAATGGACTATATCACTATGCTATAATTTGTCAGCAGATAGCAGAACAGTACAAAAAAGACGAGGATGCAAAAGCGGTAAATGATTTTTTACTTGATGCACTTGATAAATTAGAAAGAGTAATAAATATAGATCCAAACTTTGGTTTAGCTTATTATCAGTTAGGATATCATTACTACAATCAGGACCAGTATATAAAATCAAAATTAACTTGGGAAGAAGCTTTAAAATTAGACTTAGATGATGATATAGTAGCCGAAATTCAAGATAATTTAGGTAAGATGGACTATAAAGTTCAGTATGAAGAAGGGTACACTTTAGTTCTTTCTGGAAAATGTGAAGAGGGATTAGAAAAACTTCTTCCATTAGAAGATGAATTCCCAGATTGGTGGAACTTATTATTTATGATAGCACTTGGATATAAAGGTATGGCTGATATTGAAAATGCCCAGAAATACTTTGAAAAGATACTAGTGTTAAGACCAACTCAGGTGGATACTCTTGTTGAAATGGGACTTTTAGAAGCTCAGAAATACAACCTTGAAGGAGCTATAGAATACTTTGAAAAAGCTGCTAAGCTTAGAAAAGAAGACCCAGAGATACTTTGTAATCTAGGAATGGCATATTTCAACAATGGAAATATGGATGATGCAGCTTACTACATAGAAAGAGCTTATGAACTTGATCCAATGGATGAGGTTACAAATGCTTGTTTAAGAGAGTTAAATAAATATAGATAAAAAATCGTGAGAATAAAAAATAACTATACTCGTTTCCTGGCTTCAGATACGGCTTAGCCTACGCCTGCAGATAGTCAACGAGTTATAGTTATTTTTTTATTCTCATTTTTTATTTATATTTATTGTTAATTCTCTCAAACAAGCATTTTGTATAATGAGAGTAGGAAATATTTATAAGTTTTGAAAATATTTAATCATTTTTGAGTCTTAGAAATAAATTATGTGATATTTTTTCTTATAATTTACTTATTTATGAAAAAGTTATAAACTTATATTAGTAGAATTTTTTTTAGGGAGAGGGTCGAGATTTTGGAAAAGATTAAGAAGAGTGAGAGAGTGAGTTTGTTTAGACTAATTAGATTGTTTGCAGGATTTTTTATAGGTGCTACAGGTACGGTATTTATGATAAATGCAAATATCGGAGTTGCACCATGGGATGTGTTGCATATAGGTATTTCAGAAATGTTTGGAATTACTATAGGTCAGGCATCTATTATGGTTTCTCTGTTGGTTATAATTTTGGACCAGATATCTGGAGAGTATATTGGATGGGGAACTGTTTTAAATATGATATTCTTTGGATTGTTCATAGATTTAATAATGTATATGGACTTTGTTCCTCATACTAGTGGATTTTTAATGAGTGTTTCTATGGTGATAATGGGTCTTACACTGCTTTCTATATGTATGTGGTGGTATATAGGTGCTGGAATGGGTTCAGGGCCGAGAGATGGTATGATGCTTTTATTCCATAGAAGAACAGGAAAACCTATTGGACTTATAAGAAGTTGTATAGAGGTAATAGTATTAATTATAGGGTACTTCCTTGGAGGACCTGTTGGAGTAGGAACTCTTTTGAGTGCATTTGGAATGGGAGTTGTTATGCGGATTGTATTTAGAATAGTTAATTTCGATGCAAAAGAAGTAAAACACCAGTATATAGAGTGTTTAATATCTAAGGATAAAAGAGAGAATATAGGATAAAATATTTATTATAAAAATTACATCTGGAGGTGGAGTATGATAAAAAAATTAGACGATATTTTCGATGAGCTAAAATCTTGTGATAAAAAAGCTGTTCTTTCTGTAGCTGCTGCACATGATGAGGAAGTTTTACTAGCTGTTAAAGATGCTTGTGATATGAATATAATTAAAGCTATTCTTATCGGTGAAGAAGAAAAGATTAGAAAAATAGCTAGTGAAATTAATTTTGATTTAAGTGACGTAGAAGTCATAAATGAAAGTGATTTAAAACTATGTGCTGAAAAAGCTGTAAAATTGGTATCATCTGGTAAAGCTGACTACGTTATGAAAGGTCTGTTAGATACTTCTATAATATTAAAAGAAGTATTAAATAAAGAATATGGACTTAGAACAGATAGCTTACTAAGTCATGTTATGATTTATGAAGTTCCTTCTTATCATAAACTTTTGATACTAACTGATGGAGGAATGAATATAGATCCAGATGTATCTCAGAAAAAGAAAATTGCAGATAATGCTATAAAAGCTGCAAAATCTCTAGGAATAGAAAATGTAAAAGTTGCTTGTCTAGCAGCTAAGGAGAAAGTAAATCCTAAAATGCAGGCAACATTAGATGCAGACGAACTGAAATCTATGTGTAAGGATGGAATGTTCGGAAATGGGGTTGTTGTTGAAGGGCCAATAGCATTTGACTTAGCTGTTTCTAAAGAAGCATGTAAAATAAAAGGCTATGAAAGTGAAGTAGGTGGAGATGCTGATATTCTACTTGTTCCAACTATAGAAACAGGTAATGGAATAGGTAAAGCACTTACATATATGGCAAATGCAAAGTCTGCAGGTATAATAATGGGAGCAAAAGCACCAATTGTACTAGTTTCAAGAGCTGATACACATGAGTCAAAACTATACTCTATAGCATATGGAGCTATAGCTGCAAAATAGAACAACAATAATAAAAAAGACGCGATTAAATATAATAATAAGAATGATTATAAAAAAATACTTGAAATTATTCGTGTTTTTGAATATAATCTAATTATAAAGACGTAAAAAAATATTTTTATCTATAAAATCAAAATTATTAGTTGGAGGGAATTAACATGGGATTCAAATCTGATATCGAAATAGCACAGGAAGCAAAACCTTTAGACATAAGAGAGGTTGCTAAAAAAGTTGGTCTTTCAGAAGACGATATAGAACTTTACGGAAAATATAAAGCAAAAGTTGACTACAATTTATTAAAAAAAGATACAGGGAAAAAAGCTAAATTAATACTTGCAACAGCAATAAACCCTACTCCAGCAGGAGAAGGTAAAACAACTACAACAATAGGTGTTGCAGATGCATTCTCAAGATTAGGAAAAAATGCATTAGTTGCTCTTAGAGAACCATCACTAGGACCAGTTTTCGGTATAAAAGGTGGAGCTGCAGGTGGAGGATATGCACAGGTAGTTCCAATGGAAGATATCAACCTTCATTTCACAGGTGACTTCCACGCAATAGGAGCAGCAAACAATTTATTAGCTGCTATGCTTGATAACCACATACATCAGGGAAATGCTCTTAATATAGACACAAGAAGCATAACTTGGAGAAGATGTGTAGACATGAATGACAGACAGCTTAGAAATGTTGTAGACGGATTAGGAAGAAGAGTAGACGGTGTAACAAGAGAAGATGGATTCGACATAACAGTTGCTTCAGAAGTAATGGCTGCTTTCTGTTTAGCAAATGATATAGCTGACTTAAAAGAAAGATTAGGTGACATAATAGTTGCTTACAACTACGATGGAGAACCTGTAACAGCTAGAGAATTAAAAGCTAATGGAGCTATGGCTGCATTATTAAAAGACGCATTAAAACCAAACTTAGTTCAGACATTAGAAGGAACACCAGCATTTGTACATGGTGGACCATTTGCTAATATAGCTCATGGATGTAACTCTGTTATAGCTACAAAAATGGCTATGCATTTCTCAGATTACGTATTAACAGAAGCAGGATTCGGTGCTGACTTAGGTGCTGAAAAATTCATAGATATAAAATGTAGAATGGCTGACTTAAAACCAGATGCTGTTATAATAGTTGCTACAATAAGAGCATTAAAATACAATGGTGGAGTAGCTAAAGATCAGTTAAATGAAGAAAACTTAGAAGCACTTGAAAAAGGTCTTCCAAACTTATTAAAACATGTAGAAAATATAACTAAAGTATTTGGATTACCAGCAGTTGTTGCTATAAATAGATTCCCAATGGATACAGAAGCTGAGCTTAAATTAGTAGAAGATAAATGTAAAGAATTAGGTGTAAATGTTGCATTATCTGAAGTTTGGGCAAAAGGTGGAGAAGGTGGAATCGAAGTAGCTAAAGAAGTTTTAAGATTAATAGACGAAGAAGAAAATAACTTCCAGTTCTGCTACGAAGAAGACCTATCAATAAAAGAAAAAATAAACGCAATAGCAACAAAAATATACGGAGCTGATGGTGTAGATTTCACTAAAGAAGCTGAAAAAGAAATAGCTAAATTTGAAAGATTAGGATTCAATAAATTACCAATATGTATGGCAAAAACTCAGTACTCATTAACTGATGACCAGACTAAACTTGGTAGACCAGAAGGATTCAGAATAACAGTTAGAGATTTAACTGTATCAGCTGGTGCAGGATTTATAGTAGCTCTTACTGGTGCTATAATGAAAATGCCTGGACTTCCAAAATCTCCAGCTGCAGAAAGAATAGATGTTGATGAAAACGGAGTAATATCAGGACTATTCTAATTTAAAATTTGATTTGTAGATTGTTTAATAGAATCCCCGGATTTTTTAAAATTCGGGGATTTTTTATGTTATAATATACTATACTACGCAAAAAGAGGTGAAAATATGACGATCAAAACTAGAAATGAAATAAGCGAAAAAGATATGATAGAGGTTATGAAATTTGGAATACCAAAATTTTATTCTATAATGAGTTTATTCTTTGGTGTCTTTGGAATAGCTATGGGATTTTACGGAATAAATAAAGGTAAAACTTTTGCAGCAATAGCTTCTATACTTCTTGCAATAGGTATACTTATTTGGAGATTCTATTATCTACCAGTTAAAATGGGTAAACGCCAGTATAGAGCTAAATTACAGGCTCAAGGCGGTAAAGAAATGGTTCAAAATGTAAACTTTTTCAATAACCATGCAGAAATGATAACAAGTGGATCAAAAATGATAAAATTAAAATATGCTGATATGCATATGATGAGAGAAACTAAGGATAAATTAGTAATAATCCTAGGAAATGATGTAGTCATGATAATTAAAAAAGATGGATTTAAAGAGGGAACAGTTCAGGATTTAAAAGATTTACTAATCCCTATAATTAACAATAATGAGGCTAAATAGTAATAGATGGAGGAGTAAAAATTGGCAAAATCAGAAATAATAAAAGCTAGAAATACTAGCTATATAACAAAAGAAGATTATGTAGAATCAGTAAAACTTTCTACAAATAGAAAAATAAAAACAGTAAGTATAATATTGAGTTTAATATTAGTTGTTGTAGGTGGATATGGTGCATTTACAGGAGCTATTGCATACGGACTTGCATTTGCAATATTTGGACTTGTTATGCTTATATGGGAATTATTTATATCTTATAACGTACTTGGATCAAAAAGTTTTAAAAAGGTTGTAGAAGAAAATGGTACTGACAAGATAAAATTAAAAATAGACTTTTATAAAGATCATTTAGTATTAAATAATCAAAATGGATTAAAATCAGAATTAAAATATAGAAAGATACAGAAGATGGGAAGAGGACAGAATGTAGTTGTTTTAGTTTTTAATAAGGATTATGCGGTTACATTTAAAAAAGATGGCTTCACATATGGAGATTTTGAAACTGTAGAAGATTTAATATATGCAGCAAGAGGAATGAAATAGGGGTAATAAGCCTCTATTTTTTTGCCTAAAATGGGAGTTAGATTAATAAACAAATTTGTCAGAAAATTAAAATTTAATAGAAAAAAGTATTGACTAAATTTTCGGAAAAGTATATTATATAAAGCAAGAAAAAGATGTATACAGTATTAGTGCATTATGTATACTTTATGCAAGATGGAGGTGAAGAAATGAATTATAACAAGTATAAAAAATTTGAAACAATAAAACTAAAAGATCGTACTTGGCCGGACAATGAAATAACTAAAGCGCCAATATGGTGTTCTGTTGATTTACGCGATGGAAACCAGTCACTGATTACGCCTATGAATATAGACGAAAAAGTAGAGATGTTTCAGCTATTAGTAAAACTTGGATTTAAAGAAATCGAAGTTGGTTTTCCATCTTCTTCACAGATAGAATATGATTTTTTAAGACTGCTTATTGAGGATAATCTCATACCAGATGATGTAACAGTTCAGGTTCTTACACAGGCAAGAGAACATCTCATAAGAAGAACTTTTGATGCGCTTAAAGGTTTAGATAAGGCCATAGTTCATATATATAATTCAACATCAATACTTCAGAGAAATGTAGTTTTTAATAAAAATAAAGATGAAATAAAAGAAATAGCAGTAGAAGGGACTAAACTTGTAAAAACTCTATCGGAAGAGTTTGACGGCAAGGTAATTCTTGAGTATTCTCCAGAGAGTTTTACAGGAACAGAAGTCGATTATGCACTAGATGTATGCGAGGCAGTTATGGATACATGGGGAGCAGATGAAAATAATAAAGTTATAATAAATCTGCCTTCGACCGTCGAAATGGATACACCTAATGTTTATGCAGATCAGATTGAATGGATGTGCAAAAACTTTTCAAATAGAGATAGAGTCATATTGAGTGTTCATACACATAATGACAGAGGTTGTGGAGTTGCTTCTACTGAATTGGCATTGCTTGCTGGTGCTGATAGAGTGGAAGCAACTTTATTTGGTAATGGAGAAAGAACAGGAAATGTGGATGTTGTAACTCTTGCACTTAATCTTTTCTCACATGGAATTGATCCAAAGCTTGAGCTTTCTGATATGAATAAGATTAAAGAGATTTATGAAAGATGTACAAAGATGGATGTTCCACCAAGACATCCATATGGAGGACAATTAGTATTCACAGCTTTCTCAGGAAGTCACCAGGATGCAATAAATAAAGGAATGCATGCCTATAAAGAAAGAAAATCAGAGATTTGGGAGGTACCATATCTTCCAATAGATCCAGCAGATTTAAATAGACAGTATGAACCTATTGTAAGAATAAACTCTCAATCTGGAAAAGGTGGAGTATACTTTGTTCTTGATACAATATACGGGTATAATGTCCCAAAACAGTTACGGATTGATTTTTCAAAAATTATACAGAAAATTAGTGAAAAAGAAGGAGAAGTGTCATCAGAAAAAGTATTTGAACATTTTGATGATGAGTATATAAATATAGAAAAACCATATAAGTTAAAAAAATACAAGATATTTGATATCAGTGATGAAAACAATGAGTTTGAAAGAAAGGCTGAGTTAAATGTTGAAGTAAATGGAAAAGTTAAAAATATAGTCGGTTATGGAAATGGTCCTATAGACGCTGTTAAAGATGCGTTTAATAAGAGTGATGATTTTATAGATACAAAACTTCTTGATTACAGTGAGCACGCACTTACATCAGGATCATCAGCAAAGGCAGCTGCTTATATAAAACTTAAACCACTAAAAAATGAAAGTTATGAATTTGGTGTAGGAGTACATCCTAATATAACTACAGCAACAATAATGGCTATGGTTTCAGCAATGAATAGATTATACAAAATATCAGAGAAAGAAGGGTAGGATATGGAAAAACTAGTTTTATCTATACTAGTAAACGATGGAGCAGGTATTCTTACAAGAGTTAGTGGATTATTTGCAAGAAGAGGATACAGTATTCTAAGTATATCAGCTGGACCAACAGAGAAAAAAGGTTTATCAAGGCTCACAGTTGTTGCACAGGGAGAAGCACAAATCTTTGAACAGATAGAAAAGCAAGTTAAAAAACTAGAAGATGTCATAGAAGTAAATATACTTAATCCTGAGAAATCTGTTTTAAGAGAACTTGTAATGATAAAAGTAAAAGCTGACCACAGTAAAAGACAGGCTATTTCAGCTGTATCAGATATATTTAGGGCAAAAATAGTAGATGTATCAAAAGAATCTATGACTCTAGAGATTACAGGTGATAGTTTAAAAATTGATGGACTTATAGAACTTCTTGAAGAATTTGAAATTATGGAAATAGTAAGAACAGGTTTATCAGCGATTAAAAGAGGATAAAGTAAAAACTAAAAAGACAAAATCAAAAGAATAAAAACTAAAAAACTAAAACTAAAAAAGGATAAAAGACTAAAAAAAGGAGATGCTAAAAATGGCAAAAATATATTATTTAGAAGAATGTAATCAGAAATTATTAGAAGGAAAAACAGTAGCAATAATAGGATATGGTTCACAGGGACATGCACATGCACTAAATCTTAGAGATAGCGGTGTTAAAGTAATAGTTGGTCTTTATGAAGGATCTAAATCATGGAAAAAAGCTGAAGAACAGGGATTTGAAGTATATACATCTGCTGAAGCAGCTAAAAAAGCCGATATAGTTATGATACTTATAAATGATGAATTACAGGCAAAACTTTATAAAAATGAAATAGAACCAAATCTTGAAAAAGGAAATATGCTTATGTTTGCCCATGGATTTAATATACATTTTGGACAGATAGTTCCTCCAGAAGGTGTAGATGTTACTATGATAGCACCAAAAGCACCAGGACATACTGTAAGAAGTGAATATTGTGCAGGTAAAGGAACTCCTTGTCTTATAGCTGTTGAACAGGATGCTACAGGAAATGCAAAAGATTTAGCACTTGCATATGGAGCTGCTATAGGTGGAGCAAGAGCAGGACTTCTTGAAACAACATTTAAAACAGAAACAGAAACAGACTTATTTGGAGAACAGGCTGTATTATGTGGTGGTATATGTGCACTAATGCAGGCAGGATATGACACTTTAGTAGAAGCAGGATATGACCCTGAAAATGCATATTTCGAATGTGTGCATGAAATGAAATTAATAGTTGACCTTATATACCAGTCTGGATTTGAAGGAATGAGATACTCAATATCTAACACAGCTGAATACGGAGACTATGTAACTGGTCCTAAAATAATAACAGATGAAACAAAAGCTTCGATGAAAAAAATATTAAAAGATATACAGGATGGAAGCTTTGCAAGAGAATTCCTTCTTGAAATGTCAGAAGCTGGAGGACAGGCTCACTTCAAAGCTATGAGAAAACTTGCTCAGGAACATGATTCTGAAAAAGTAGGAAAAGAAATAAGAAGCCTATACAGTTGGTCAGATGAAGATAAATTAATAAATAACTAATTAGATTATATACATTTCCGGCAGGCATAAAATTATGCTTGCCGAAATGCCTTATAAAGGAGGAAAAACAATGTCTATGACAATGACGCAAAAAATACTAGCAGACCATGCTGGATTAGAAGAAGTAAAGGCAGGACAGCTTATAGAAGCTAAACTTGATGTTGTTATGGCAAATGATATAACTGGTCCAATGGCACTTCCTATATTTAAGCAGATGGCAGAAAAAGTATTTGATAAAGACAAAGTAGTTCTTGTACCAGATCACTTCACTCCAAATAAAGATATAAAATCAGCAGAAAATTCAAAGGCGATAAGAGAATTTTCTCTTTCTCAGTGTCTTACACACCATATGGAGCAGGGAAAGTGTGGTGTTGAACATGCAATACTTCCTGAAAGAGGTATAGTTGCAGCAGGAGAGTGTATAGTTGGTGCGGATTCACATACATGTACTTATGGCGCGCTTGGAGCATTTTCTACTGGCGTTGGAACTACAGATATAGCAACTGCAATGGCTACTGGTGAGTTATGGTTCAAAGTTCCATCAGCGATAAAATTTGTTCTTAAAGGTAAACTTAATCCTTATGTAGGCGGAAAAGACGTAATACTTCATATAATAGGAAAGATAGGTGTAGACGGAGCTCTTTATAAATCTATGGAGTTTGTAGGAGAGGGTGTATCTGAACTTACTATGGACGAAAGATTTACTATATGTAATATGGCAATAGAGGCTGGAGCAAAAAATGGAATATTCCCTGTTGATGAAAAAACAAGAGAGTATCTTGATAATCATACTGACAAAAAATATAAAGAATTCTGTGCAGATGATGATGCAGAGTATGATGAGGTAATAGAAATAAATCTTTCTGAGATAGTACCTACAGTAGCATTTCCACATCTTCCTGGAAATGCACATACGATAGATGAAATAAATGAAAATGAAAAAATAATGATAGATCAGGTCGTAATAGGCTCTTGTACAAATGGAAGATTAAGTGACCTTAAAAAAGCTGCAGAAATAATGAAGGGCAAAAAAGTCGCAAATCATGTAAGGGTAATGGTTGTACCAGCGACTCAAAAAATATTTAAAGAGTGTATGAAGGAAGGTATAGCGGATATTTTTATAGATGCAGGATGTGCTTTTAATACTCCAAGCTGTGGTCCTTGCATGGGAGGTCACATGGGAGTTATGGCAAAAGGTGAAAAATGTGTATCTACAACAAATAGAAATTTTGTTGGAAGAATGGGGGACACAGAGTCACTAACATATCTTGCTTCTCCTGAGGTAGCTGCAGCAAGTGCAATATGTGGATACATAGCAGATCCAAGAAAGGTGGCAGAGTAAAATGAAAGCGAATGGAAAAGTTCTTAAATACGGAGATAATGTCGATACTGATGTAATAATACCTGCTAGATACCTTAATTCATTTGATGCGCAGGAACTGGCAAAACACGCTATGGCGGATATAGACCCTACATTTGTAGAAAGAGTTGAAAAAGGGGATATAATGGTAGCTGGTAAAAACTTTGGATGTGGTTCATCTAGAGAACACGCACCTCTAGCACTTAAAACATCTGGAATATCATGTGTAATAGCAGAATCATTTGCAAGAATATTTTACAGAAACTCAATAAACATAGGATTTGCAATACTTGAATGCGAAGAGGCGGCAAAAGATATTGACGAAGGAAATAATGTAGAGATAGATTTTGACAAAGGAATTATATACAACAAAACAAAGGATAAATGTTACAAGGCGCAGGTATTTCCTGAATTTCTTCAAAAAATGATAAAGGAAAACGGGCTTGTAAATTATGTAAATAATAAAAAGGAAGGATAAGATATTATGGAAAGGAAGATTGCTGTTATCAGGGGAGATGGTATAGGTCCGGAAATAGTAGATGGAGCATTAAAAGTAATAGATGCTGTTTCTGAAAAGTATGGGCATAAATTTATATATGAAGATGTTCTTATGGGAGGAGCATCTATAAATGTATACGGAAAACCTCTGACAGATGAATTTCTTTCTAAGGCAGCAAGTTGTGATGCAATACTTCTTGGAGCTATAGGTGGAGATGCATCTGTATCGCCATGGTATAAACTGGAATCATTTCTTAGACCAGAAGCTGGACTTTTAAAACTAAGAAAAAGTCTAAACTTATTTGCAAATCTTAGACCATCATATCTTTATGATGAGCTAAAAGATGCCTGTCCATTAAAAGAAGAAATCGTGGAAGATGGCTTTGATATGGTTATTATGAGAGAGTTGACAGGAGGTCTATACTTTGGAGAAAGAGAAACAGTACTGAAAAATGGAGAATATGTAGCACATGATAACCTTGTGTATAGTGAATCGGAAATAAGAAGAATTGCGATAAGAGCATTTGATATAGCAAGAAAAAGGAATAAAAAGGTCACAAGTGTAGACAAAGCAAATGTCATAGATACATCTAGATTATGGAGAAAGGTTGTTGAAGAAGTTTCTAAGGAATATCCTGATGTTAAACTTGAGCACATGCTAGTTGATAATTGTGCAATGCAGCTTATAAAAAATCCAAAACAATTTGACGTAATACTTACAGAGAATATGTTTGGTGATATTTTAAGTGATGAAGCTAGTATGATAACTGGCTCAATAGGTATGCTTTCGAGTGCTTCACTTAGAGATGATAGTTTTGGAATGTATGAACCAAGTCATGGTAGTGCTCCAGATATAGCTGGAAAAGATATAGCGAACCCGATTGCTACAATACTTTCAGCAGCAATGATGCTTAGATATTCATTTGATATGATAGCTGAAGCTAATTCAATTGAAAATGCTGTTAAAAAAGTCCTTGAAGATGGATATAGAACAGTAGATATAATGTCAGAAGGTAAGAAAGAAGTATCTTGTTCAAAAATGAGTGAACTGATAGCTGACAGAATATAGGAGGAAAATATGAAAAGTAATAATGTAAAAAAGGGAGTGGAGAGAGCTCCTCATAGATCTCTTTTTAATGCCCTTGGTATGACAGAAGAGGAACTAAATAGACCGATAATAGGTGTAGTTAATTCATATAATGAAATAGTTCCAGGACATATGAACCTTGACAAAATAGCTGAAGCTGTAAAGAAAGGAATATATATGGCAGGAGGAACTCCTGTTGAAGTTCCTGCAATAGCTGTATGTGACGGAATAGCTATGAACCATACAGGAATGAGATATTCACTTGTTACAAGAGAACTAGTATGTGATAGTACTGAGTGTCTTGCAAGAGCACATCAGTTTGATGGACTTGTAATGATTCCAAACTGTGATAAAAATGTTCCAGGACTTCTTATGGCAGCAGCAAGATTAGATATACCGACAATATTTGTAAGTGGAGGTCCAATGCTTGCAGGAAGAAAGCTTGATGGAAAGAAAACTTGTCTATCAACTCTTTTTGAAGCGGTTGGTGAATACAATGCAGGGAAAATGAGCCTTGATAAACTAAAAGAATTTGAAGAAAAAGCATGCCCTACATGTGGTTCTTGTTCAGGAATGTATACTGCAAATTCTATGAACTGCTTAACAGAAGCTCTTGGAATGGGACTTAAAGGAAATGGAACAATACCAGCAGTATATAGTGAAAGAATAAGACTTGCAAAACATGCTGGTATGAAAATAATGGAGCTTGTCGAAAAAGATATAAAACCATCGGATATAATGACAGAAAGTGCGTTTAGAAATGCGATGACGGTAGATATGGCTTTAGGATGTTCTACAAATTCTATGCTTCACCTTCCAGCAATAGCATATGAAGCAGGAGTTGATCTTAATCTTGAAATAGCTAATGAAATAAGTCGGAAAACTCCTAACCTTTGTCATCTTGCACCAGCAGGAGATACTTTTATAGAAGATTTAAATGAAGCTGGTGGAGTATATGCAGTAATGAATGAACTAGATAAGCTTGGAGTACTTGATAAAGAATGTATGACAGTTACAGGATTTAATGTAGGAGAAAATATAAAAGGATGCGAAAATCTAGATACAGATATAATCAGACCAGTTGAAAATCCATACAGCAAAACAGGTGGAATAGCTGTATTAAAAGGAAATCTTGCTCCAGATAGCTGTGTTGTAAAAAAATCAGCGGTTGCGCCAGAAATGATGAAACATAAAGGACCAGCAAGAGTATTTGATGGTGAGGAAAGTGCAATAGAAGCTATAAGAGCAGGAAAAATAAAATCTGGTGATGTTGTAGTAATAAGATATGAAGGACCAAAAGGAGGTCCAGGAATGAGAGAAATGCTTTCTCCTACATCAGAAATAGCTGGTATGGGACTTGATAAAGATGTAGCTCTTATAACTGATGGAAGATTTTCAGGAGCTACAAGAGGTGCATCTATAGGACATGTATCACCAGAGGCTGCACTTGGAGGAACAATAGCATTTGTAAAAGATGGAGATATGATAGATATAGACATAGAAAACAACAGTATACAGCTTCTAGTTTCAGATGAAGAACTTGAAGAAAGAAGAAAGGATTTTGTACCAAAAGTTCCGAATGTAAGCGGATATCTAAAAAAATACGCTTCTATGGTTACTTCGGCAAATACGGGTGCAGTCCTTAAAGTTAAATAAAAAGGACGGTGAAATATAATGAGGCTTAAAGGAGCAGACATGGTAATGGAATGCCTTTTAGAACAGGAAGTTGACACAGTATTTGGATATCCTGGTGGAGCAATACTTGAAATATACGATAGTTTATATAAATATAAGGATAAAATACAGTCAATACTTACATCACATGAACAAGGGGCATCTCATGCTGCAGACGGATATGCAAGAGCTACTGGAAAAGTAGGTGTATGCATGGCGACAAGTGGACCCGGTGCAACAAATCTTGTAACAGGTATTGCAACTGCACAGATGGATTCAATTCCTATAGTTGCAATAACTGCAAATGTAACACTTCCACTTCTTGGAAGGGATAGTTTTCAAGAAATAGATATTACAGGAATTACAATGCCAATAACAAAGCATAACTTTATAGTAAAAAAAATAGAAGATCTTGCTCCTACAATAAGAAAGGCCTTTAAAATAGCGAGAGAAGGAAGACCAGGTCCTGTACTTGTAGATATAACAAAGGATGTAACAGCAGGATATGGTGAATATGAAAAAGAAGAAATAAATATAACCTTAAATAGAGAAACAAGTTTAGATGACGATAAAAACCATCAAGAAAGTCTTGAAAATGCAGTTGAACTTATAGAAGAAAGTAAAAAACCATTTATATTTGTTGGAGGAGGAATAAAAGCATCTAATGCAACGGATGAACTCAAAAGATTTGCTGAAATAATAGATGCACCTGTTGCAGATTCTCTTATGGGAAAAGGTGGATTTGACGGAAATAGTGAAAGATATACTGGAATGCTAGGGATGCATGGAACAAAAGCAAGTAATTTAGGTGTATCAAGATGCGATTTGCTTATAGCAATAGGAACTAGATTCAGCGATAGAGTAATTGGCAATGCAAGCACATTTGCATCTAATGCAAATATAATACAGATAGATATAGACGAGGCAGAAATAAATAAAAATATACATGTAGACCTAGGTATAACTGGGGATGCAAAATATATACTAAAAAAACTTAACCTTATGTTGAAAAAACAATGTAACACAGAGTGGATGGAAGAAATAAAAACTCTAAAAAATAAATATCCAATGAAATACAATAAAGATATTCTTACAGGACCGTATGTAATAGAAAAAATAGAAGAATGTCTGGGTGATGATACAATAATATGTACTGATGTTGGCCAGCATCAGATGTGGGCAGCACAGTATTTCCATTACAAAAAACCAAGACAATTCATAAGTAGTGGAGGTCTTGGGACAATGGGATATGGCTTAGGTGCATCAATAGGTGCAAAATATGGAAATCCAAAGTCAACAGTTGTAAATATAGCAGGAGATGGATGCTTTAGAATGAATATGAATGAGCTGGCAACAGCTTCAAGATATAATATTCCAATAATACAAGTTATACTTAATAATAAAGTACTTGGTATGGTTAGACAGTGGCAGACATTTTTCTACGATGGAAGATACTCAGATACTGTTCTTGATGACCAAGTTGACTTTTGTAAAATAGCAGAAGGGCTAGGGTGTAAGGCTGTAAGAGTTACTAGAACGGATGAGGTAGAAAAAGCTCTATTAGAAGCAGCGTCATATAATGGACCTTTTGTTATTGAATGTATGATACAAGAAGATGACAAGGTATTTCCTATGGTAGCACCAGGAAAAGGCCTTGATGATACATTTGATCAGGATGATATTTAGATTATATATAATAGTAATAAAATAAATAAAGTTTATAGTAAAGAATTCTTTGAATATTTTAAAATATTTGGAGAATTCTTTTTTTTAAAACAAAAAATATTCCAATATAATATGTATAAATAAAAACTATCTTAAAAAAATAAAAATAGAAAAAAACTATAATGATTGAAAGCAACATATAAATAAAGTAAAATATTCATAGAAAATTCATAAAAGCTATAATCAAAGTGAATTAAATAGTAAAAATCTATAATTTTAGATAATAAATAATCAGTAATATAAGTATAAATAGTATGAGGAGGTAATAGAATTGAGTGAAAAAATACTTGTAGAATTTATAAATACTTGACCAACATGTGATGAACACAGTGTGTTTGTAGAGAGTATGGGGGAAAAATACTCAGACAAAATAGATGTAAAACTTTATAGAGCGGGAAAAGATTTTTCATATATAAGAAAATACGGAATGATTACAAAAGGAACTTTGATAATAAATCAAAAGAAAAAATATGATAGTTTGAATAAAGCTAAAATAGAAAAAGCAATTTTAGATGCAATTGAGGAAAATAATTAAAGAATAGGGGAGAAGAATGGAGATATTAAACGTAATATTTAATGGAGTAAAAGATACTATAGTATCGGCCATAATGACATTAAATGGTGCTTCTGGATGGTTGATAGTAAGTTTTATACTTGCTGGAGTGCTTCACAATGTACTTTCACCAAAAAAATTCCAAAAGCATTTAGGAAATAAAAAGTTATCATCGATATTAAAGGCAACTATTTCTGGTATGTTTTTACCTATATGTAGTTGTGGGGTTATACCTTTAGGAATAAGTATGTACTATTCTGGTGCATATCTTGGACCTGTTTTAGCATTTATGACATCAACACCAATAATAAATCCAATTGCGGTTGTATTATGTTTAGGTCTTTTAGGTCCAAAGATAACTATAATATATATAATATCTGGATTTACTATACCGTTTATAGTAGGTATACTTGGAAACACAATTAGTAAAGATGAGGTTTCTATGTATACAGAGGAAGAACAGGTTGAAATGATTGAATTAGAGGAAGAAAAAAGAACCTTCTGGGAAAAGATGAAAGAAGGATTAAAATGGTCTTTTGACGATTTAGCACTTACTGTTAGTAAATATGTAATACTTGGTATGCTTTGTGCAGGATTTATAACAACAGTATTTCCAAGTAGTATAATTCAGAAATATTTAGGAAATCCAGGGATGCTTTCATTATGGAGTGTTTCTGTATTAGCATGTGTAATGTATGTTTGTGCTGTTGGTCATATACCATTTATAGCAGCATTAATTGCAAGCGGTGCAGCACCTGGGATAGCTATAACATTTTTAATAGCTGGTGCAGCAACTAACTTACCAGAACTTATAAGTATAACAAAGGTTATAGGAAAGAGAGCTGTACTTATATATTCTTGTACGCTTGTAATATCTTCTATGATAGTTGGTTATATAACAAATATTCTATTAGCAGGAGAACAAACAATAGTAAATTTAAATTCTACAGGTACATCAATACAGATTGCAAATAATTTAATGTTAACTATACCTGATTGGTTTAGCTATATATGTACAGTATTAATAATACTTTTAGGGATAAAAGCAATACTACCAAAATTGAAAGAAGGTTTAAAATTACATGCGTAATAAAAAGATAATAATCGGGATAGCGATTGCAATATTAGCTGGTGTTGCCTTAGTTTTATCTAATAATTATGAAGAAAAACAAAAGCAGGAATCAGAAATAGATATACATGGTGGAGCAGTTGCTGAAAAAAAAGCAGATAAAGAACTTATGGATATATTTAAAAAAAATCACGATGAAGAAATAATTACATATGCTCAACAGGATATGAATAATGATGGAAAAGATGATTTACTTGTAATTTACTATGTAAATAAAAATTCAAACCAGATGACAGTTGTAGCAAGTAAAGGTGATGAATATATACTTACAGAGCCAATACCAGCACCTATAGATGATCAGCAAATAAGCTTTAAAAATATAGATGACAAGGATGAAATGGAAGTAATAGTTTCAGGATCAAAAAATGGAAATGTTGGTTATGCAATATATAGATTAGAAGGAAATGAAATGATAGACTTATTTGGACAAGATATGGAATCTTGTTGTTAGAATAAGAAATAATGAGCAGATGCTCTTTATGGAAATAATAATTATATATTTAGGAGGGAAATATGAAATTAGCAAAAAAATTAATGACGCTAGGTCTTGTTGGTGTTATAGGTATGACTGCATTAACAGGATGTGGTAAAAAAGAAGCTAGTAAAGAAGGTGGAGATACTAGCAAAGAAATAACAGTAGGTTACTATAACTGTGACCACATGACAGCAGCACCAGTTGCAGAAGCTGCTGGAATATACAAAGAATTAGGACTTAATGTAAAAACAGTAGGTAATGGGAAAGTTCCTGAAGCTATGGCAGCTGGACAGATGGATGCTGGTTACATAGGTACAAGAGGTCTTTGTGGTGCAATACCAAAAGGTTCTCCAATAGTTGTAGGAGCAAATAACCATAAAGGTGGATCAGAATTCTTAATAATGTCAAACAAATACAGTGATCCAAAAGAACTTATAGGTAAAAAAATAGCTACAGATATGTCTGACTTTTTATGGCAGAGTGACTATGGTCCAGAAACAGGACTTCCTGTAGATGCATCTAAGTATGAAATAATAAATATGGATTCAAGTAAAGATGCTTACTTAGCAATGAAAACTGGTAAAATAGACGCTTTCACAGCTTGTGACCCTTGGGGATCAGTTGCAGAATTTGAAGGAACAGGTAAAATAGTAGCATCAACTCAGTATAAAGAAAAAGATGGAACAGAATATAACTGTTGTTCATTCGCTTTAAATACAAACTTTGTAAAAGAAAATCCAGAATTAGCTGAAAAATTAATGCTTGCACATACTAAAGCTATAGAATATATATATACTCATCCAGCTCAGGCAGCAAAAATATTCGCTGAATACTACGATGTTGATGAAGAAGTTGGTATGATGACTATATACAAAAAGACTGTAGGAGAAGGTAGAACTCTTACTTGGGATATAGGTGATGGAACAGCTTATAAAAACAACCTTAAAATGTACAAAGATTTAAATGCATTAGAAGAAATACCTTCATATGAAGAAGTTGTTGATGATTCAATATTAAAATCTTGTGGTGCTGATGACTTTGATACATTTATAAAAGAAAAAGTAGATCCAGTATTCCCACAGGGTATGGATTATGAAACTTGGAAAGAAAAAGCTTTATCAATAAAAGAATAATATAAGCTATAAAAATGAAGATAAAAGATATTGTAAAAATACTTTCTATAATTTTTATGTTTGCTTTTATCGTTTTATTTAATTTTAAAACTGAAAAAATAACAGGAAATATCAGACTTGGTGTATCGGATGATACATCAGGTCTGATATTAAATTATATGCAAGATAAAAATTATTTTGAAAATGTTGAATCTGAAAATATTATTGATTCATATTCTATAGCTGACTGCTGAACGGCTAGTATGCAGTGGGCACTGTCTTCGGATGAAATGGATATGGCTATAATATGTAAAGATGCCGCAGAAAAATATGTACAAACAGAAAAAAATTTTGAAATAGTAGGAACTGTTGTAAAAAATTCAGATGTATTTTTATTAAGTGATGAGAATCCAAATGTAATGGGTACTGTTCAAAATAGAAAATATCAAGATGAGTTAGTTAAGGAATATTATCCAAATGCTAAGGTAAAACATTTATTAGCAAATGCACTGCCATATAGTATAGAGAGTAATAAAGTAGATGGTGGGGTAATGGATGTTATCAAATCTTTATCTATTGAAGGGAATAAAAAGTCTTGTGCTACTAATAAGGATTTTGATACGTATGTATTAGTGGTGAATAAAGAATTTAAAAAAACAGATAACTATGAAATATTTAAAAAACTGTACAATAAAAGTGTAGATGATATAAGCGATAAAAATAAATTAAAAAAAGCTATAGAAAATTATAAAAATATAAAACTAGAAAAAAAAGACATGGGGGTAATAGAAAATTGCAAACTGGAGTTTCTAAAAATAAACTAAAAAAGACGTTTGTTTCCAAGAAATCTATGATAGAGATTTTTTATAGAATAGCTCTTTTAGTTGGAATATACCTTTTATGGCATTTTACAGCTAAAGAACTTGGAAGTGACCTTCTTTTACCAATGCCTTCAAAAGTTATTGAAGGATTTTTATATTGTCTTACTGATCCAGAGACAATAAAAAATGTATTTATAACTATGCAAAGAGTTATGAAAGGTTTTGGATATGCCTTAGTAATAGGATTACCAATAGGATTTATTATGGGGTTCTCAAGTACTTGTGAAAAAGTTCTTTCACCAGTTATAGACTCAGTTAGACAGGTTCCAATAATGTCTTGGGTACCACTAACAATAGTATGGTTTGGGATAGGTGACGGACCTACTATATTCTTAATAGCATTCTCAGGTATATTCTCTATAGTATTAAATACTATTCATGGAGTTAGAACTATATCAAAGGATTACTATAATGCAGCGAAAAGTATGGGAGCATCTCCATTTATTATATTTAAGGATGTTATATTCCCAGCAGCACTTCCTGATATACTTACAGGAGCAAGACTGGCAATAAGTAATGGTTGGATGTCTGTTATCTGAGCCGAGTTCATAGCTACGAGTGCCGGGATCGGTTACTCTATGGTACAGGCTCAAACTTTAATGCAGACACACATACTAATTGGGCTTATGATATTTGCGGCTATAATAGGATTTTTAATAGACCGTGTTTTAAAATATGTAAATAAACTTCTATGTAAATGGAGGTTCGCAGAATAATGGAATTAAGAGTAGAAAATATAAATAAAACATTTATCAATGATAAAGTAGAAAATAAAGTATTAGAAAATATAAGTTTAAAAGTGAATGAAGGTGAATTTGTTTCACTATTAGGTCCATCAGGATGTGGTAAAACTACTCTATTAACTATAATAGGTGGTTTTCAGCATGCAGAATCTGGAAAGATATTTGTAGATGGAAAAGAAGTAAGTAAGCCAGGAATAGATAGAGCATTTGTGTTCCAAAACTATGCTTTATTCCCTTGGAAAACAATAAAAGAAAATATAATTTTCCCTATGAAAAGACAGAAGATGCATAAAGATGAAATAGAGAAAAGACTTCAGGAGCTTTTAGAATTATCTGATTTACAGGGAAAAGAGAAAATGTATCCGCACCAGCTATCTGGAGGTATGAAGCAGAGAGTTGCTGTAATGAGGGCACTTGCTTGTAATCCAAAAGTACTTCTAATGGATGAACCTTTAGGGGCAATAGACTTTAGAATGAGACAGAATTTACAAGAAGAACTTGAAAAGATATGGATGAAAAATAAAATAACAGCTGTAATGGTAACTCATGATGTAGATGAAGCTGTATATATGAGTGATAGAGTTGTAGTTATGTCTAGAAATAAAGGTGAGATAATAAAAGATTTAAAAATAGATATGGAAAGACCTAGAGATAGAAAAGACGAAAAATATATAAACTACAAAGAAGAGCTTACAGCAATCCTTTCTGAATGTTACGGAGATAAAGAAGAATAATATTGAAAACTAAATAATAAAATGAGGTGTAAAATTGAATAAATATGAAAAATATAGATGTCTTACTGATGAACAGAAGGCAATAAGAATATCTATAATGGATTGTATAATAGATAATGGTGGTTCTGTAAATATAGAACTTGCAAAAAAATGGGTTAAAGAACATATGGAAAGTAGTGAAGAAACTATAGATGCTACTTTTAAACAGTTTATAGATACAAATGTAATGGTTGTTATAGATGATGAAATAACATTTATATTCCCAGTATCTGGAAAACCAACAAATCATAGAATAACACTTGAAGATGGAAGAAGCTTTTGCGCTATGTGTGCGATAGACTCTATAGGTACAAGCTATACATTCAAACAACCAGTAACAATAAATTCTATGTGTGCTGCAACAGGAAAAGAAATAGAATTAAAAGTTGATAATGGAAAAGTATTGTATACAAACAATCCAGGAATGTATATAATACATGTAGACCTTTTAAAGAATACTGATTGGGCAAATGCTTGTTGAAACATAATGAACTTCTTCTGGACGAAGAATGATTTAGAAGCATGGCTTAAAGCAGCGGGAAAAGAAAATGACCCAGATGTATATGCATACAATTTAGATGAGGCTATAGAAGAATCATATTATACATTTGAGGTATAATATATGTAAAAAAGACTAGTTGAATTGATAAAAATCAATAATAACTAGTCTTTTTATTTATAGTTTTAACTTTACTATAATGTTATAACTTGATCTATTCCAGCACTTCCTAAACAAGTATAAAGGTTAGGGAAACATCCAATTGTAGCACCATCTACAAGATTATCCTGTATTCCTCTTTCTATTGCACATTGATCACATGCCATAAGTATCATACCAGTTTTTTCCCGTATTTTACTTAATCTTTCTCCTATTGGGTTTCCTTTAGAAAGGAATAAAGTATTATCCATAAAGAAAAACATTCCTGCAACTTCAGCAACATGTGAATCTGTTTCAAGCTGTGGTATTATCATTTTGTCTAATATTTTGTGTGTATTTGTACTATTAAATATGTAAGCAACTTTCATATTTAAGCCTCCTCCTATATAATTATTTTAATTTCTAAAATAATTATATAGGAGAGTATATAAATTTTGAAATAGAAATTATCTATAGTATAATAGAAAAAATATTAACTTCATATAAAAATGTTATTTTAAATAAATATAGATAATATAAATAAAACTTATAATATATATAGAAAATTGATATAATATAAAATACAATTACTATAGTATTATTAAAAGTATAGAGCAAGAATAAAAAATTTATATGTAGAAGGGAATATATAAATGACTAAAGAAAATAAGAAAAAATTAATCACAAGAGTAGGTGCGGTATTATTAGTATTTGCAATCTACTTTTTTGTAACACCTGTAAAAACATTTGTAAATCAGATGGTATTTTACTTATCTAGTTTAGATTTGGAATCAATAAAACAATATATACTATCGTTTGGAATTTGGGCTCCAATAATCTCATTCCTACTTATGCTACTTCAATCAGTGGCGGCACCACTTCCAGCATTTATGATAACATTCGCAAATGCAGCGCTATTTGGCTGGGTATGGGGAGCTGTACTATCTTGGTCAAGTGCAATGGCAGGGGCAGCGCTATGCTTCTTCATAGCTAAATTCTTGGGAAGAGATGTTGTAGAAAAACTTACAAGTAAGATGGCTATAAACAGTATAGACGAATTCTTTGATAAATACGGAAAATATACAATATTAGTTTGTAGATTACTACCATTTATATCTTTTGATATAGTAAGTTATGCAGCAGGTCTTACTTCAATGAAATTTATACCATTCTTTATAGCTACCGGTATAGGGCAGTTACCAGCTACAATAGTTTACTCTTATGTAGGTGGAATGCTTACTGGTGGAGCAAAATTATTTGTAACAGGATTAATGATATTATTTGCATTAACAGTTGCTATATATATGTTCAAGAAAATATATAACGATAAAAAAAATAAATCAAATGCATAATACTAAAGGAATAATACATTTAAAAGGACACCAAGTTATATTTTTTAGCTTGGTGTTTTTATTTTTGAAAAATAACATTAAAATGAAAAAATTATAAATTTATATAAAAAATATTTAAGTATAGTGTTTAAATTGATATAATAGAATACAAGATTAAAAAGTTAGAAAATTGAGAAAGAGAAGAGGTGCTGAATATTGAATATAGTAGATAAAAGCTGCGTAGAATTTATAGAAGTCCTTTCTTCAAGAGAGCCAGTTCCTGGTGGAGGTGGCGCTGCTGCTTTTGTCGGGGCGATAGGAGTGGCACTTGGAAATATGGTAGCTAATCTTACAATAGGTAAGAAGAAATACGCAGAATATGAAGATGAGATAAAAGAATTATTAAAAGAGGCAAAAGAAATAGAAGCAGAATTACTATCTATGGTTGATAAGGATGCAGCGTGCTTTATGCCACTTTCTCAGACTTATGGGCTACCAACATCGACAGAAGAGGAAAGAGAATTTAAAACAAAAAGAATGGAAGTAGTATTAAAACAGGCGTGCGAAATACCATATAAGGCTGCTAAAGTTTGTTTTAAAGCTATAAAAATACATGAGGATATAGTAGATAAATCATCTAAGATAGTCATAAGTGATATAGGGGTAGGAGTTCAATGTTTAAGAGCATGTCTACTTGGATCTAAATTAAATGTAAAGATTAATACAAAATCTATGAAGGATAGAGAATATGCCGACAAAATTTCTAAAGAAGTAAACGAAATAGTAGAAGAAGGGATTGCTATATGTGACCAAGTCTTTGAAAGAGTAGTAGAAATTATGGAGGAATAGTATGGAAACTAATATAATAAAAGGAAAGCCGGTTGCCGATGAGATAACCGAAAATTTAATAGAAGAAGTTAAAAATTTAAAAAATGCTGGAATAGAACCAAGTCTAGCTATAGTTAGAGTAGGAGAAAATCCAGATGATATGTCTTATGAAAGAGGAGCTATGAATAGATGTGGCAAGATAGGTATAGATGTTAAAAATATTATTCTAAAATCAGACGTATCTGAAGAGGATTACATAAATGCTATAGAAGATTTAAATAAAGACAAATCTGTAAGTGGGATACTTTGTCTAAGACCACTTCCTAAACATGTAGATGAAAATAAAGTAAAATATGTTATAGATGCTGAAAAAGATGTGGATTGTTTCAATCCTATAAACTCAGCTAAGCTATTTGAAGGAGATAAATCTGGATATGCTCCATGTACTCCTGAGGCTGTTATGAAAATTTTAAAGTATTACGGTGTAGAATTATCAGGGAAAAAAGCGGTTGTGCTTGGAAGATCGTTGATAGTAGGTAAACCAGTATCAATGATGCTTATGGGAGAAAATGCAACTGTTACAGTATGTCATTCTAAGACAGAAAATCTGGCAGATGAGGCTAAGAAAGCTGATATACTTATAGCAGCTATAGGTAGAGCAAAAATGGTGGACAACTCTTATATAAAAGAAGGAGCTACTGTGATAGATGTAGGTATAAATGTAGATGAATGTGGAAATCTATGTGGAGATGTGGATACTGAATCTGTTTTAGGTACTGCAAGTATGGTTACTCCAGTGCCAGCTGGTGTAGGATCTGTTACTACATCTGTACTAGCTGAACATGTTATAAGAGCTTGTAAAAAACAAAATAATATTTAATGTAAATTTATAAGATTAAAAACATAAATAAAATAAAAACCTGCGTGTATTTTGCGCAGGTTGATTTTTTATAAACACATATATAAAAAAATTAAATATATTATAATTATTAAATAGATAATAAATTAAAGTTAAAAAACTAAAAATATTGAGATAAAGGGGGTTGCAAAATATGATTATTTCGGGAAATAAACCATTTGATGAGATAAAAGAGTTTTTAAAAGATGATAAGACTGTATTTATAATCGGCTGTGGAAAATGTGCAACAGTTTGTAAAAGTGGTGGAGAAGAGCAGGTTCAAGCTATGAAAAAACTCCTTGAACGGGAAGGTAAAGTAATAACAGGAACCACTATATTAGACCCAGCATGTACACTTTCAAAAACTAAAAGAGATTTAGAGGAATTTATGGATATTATTCAGAACACAGACTCTATTTTATCTATGGCTTGTGGAGATGGAACACAGACTATAGCAAAAGTGATGGAATATAAGCCAGTTTATCCAGCAAATGACACGCTGTTTATTGGTGAGGTTCAGATGTTGGGGAGATATGAGGAAGCATGTAGAGCATGTGGAGATTGTCAACTTGCTTGGACTGGAGGAATTTGCCCTGTCACATCTTGCTCAAAAGGATTATTAAATGGTGCTTGTGGTGGAGCTGACAAAGATGGAAGATGTGAGGTAAATCCAGAGTATAGTTGTGCATGGGTAAAAATATATAAAAGACTAGAAAGATTAAACCAACTTGAAAATCTATTAAAAGTTAGAGATGAAAGAGATTACTCTAAACTAAATAGAAAAAGAGATATAACTATGAAGGAATTGAATGATAGGAGGAAACGCTAATGAGTAGATTACAAGAGTCACTAGAAAGTGGAAAATTTACTATAACGTGTGAAATAGCACCTCCTAAGGGAACAGATATTTCTCATGTTATGGAGTGTATAGAAGTATTAAAGGGAAAAGTAGATGCAGTTAATGTAACGGATTTTCAATCAGCTGTTGTACGCTCGACATCACTTGTAACTTGTAAGATATTAAAAGATAATGGAATAGAACCAGTTTTGCAGATGACAGGTAGAGATAGAAATAGAATTGCAATACAAGGGGAGCTTTTATCAGCAGGAATTTTTGGTATAGAAAATCTATTTGCTATAACAGGGGACCATACTAGCAAGGGAGACCATCCTCAAGCGAAAAATGTATTCGACTTGGATAGTATAAATATATTAAAAGCTGCTGAGTACATATCTATTGGAAAGGACATGAATCACAATGAATTAAAAGGACATCCAAAGTTTTATATGGGTGCTGCTGTATCTCCGGGATTTGTTCCGATTGAGATTCAAATCATAAAAATGATAAAGAAAATAGCTGCTGGAGCAAAATTTTTCCAGACACAAGCTGTTTTTGATATAGAAACTGTGAGAGAATTTAGAAGAAGAACTAAGAATTTTGAGTGTAAGGTTCTTATAGGAATTATTCCTTTAAAATCTCCTGGAATGGCTAGATTTTTAAATAAAAATATTCCAGGTGTGGATGTTCCAGAGTATATAATAGAGCGAATGGAGTCTGTTGGAAAAGAAAATTATAGGGAAGAGGGAATGAAAATCGCCGCAGAGTTTATTAAGAAACTAAAAGAAGAAAAATTATGCGATGGCGTTCATATAATGTCTGTTGGAGCAGAAAAAAATATTCCTGAAATTATAAAAATGGCTGGAATTGAAAGATAGATAAAATATTTGGTTTTGTTAACTTGATATGAAAAAAATACTCTCGAAACAAAAAATAAATCGATG
>UQCY01000014.1 GCA_900539645.1 uncultured Clostridium sp.
CCCCACTGCTGCCTCCCGTAGGAGTTTGGACCGTGTCTCAGTTCCAATGTGGCCGATCACCCTCTCAGGTCGGCTACTGATCGTCGCCTTGGTGGGCCGTTACCCCGCCAACAAGCTAATCAGACGCGGGTCCATCCTGTACCGAAAAATCTTTGATATAAAAGTCATGCGACTCTTATATATCATCCCGTATTAGCATACCTTTCGGTATGTTATCCGTGTGTACAGGGCAGGTTACCCACGCGTTACTCACCCGTCCGCCGCTCTTCTCCGAAGAGAATCGCTCGACTTGCATGTGTTAGGCACGCCGCCAGCGTTCATCCTGAGCCAGGATCAAACTCTCAAAATAAAATTTCGAAGAAATTTTATATCGCCAACGAATTTTTCGCTAATGCTCAAAATTCCGTTGCTCAAAATAAAATTTAAATCCGCTCAGATGTTATCTCAAAATATCTGGCATGGTTTGTATGGCGTTCGAACTATTTGTTCGAACTAAATATATCTGCTGTTCAGTTTTCAAAGTTCATTTAAAACTTTCGTTTTGTTTTTTATTTTCTTGCCCTCTCTCAAGGACAAGTATTATATTATCATCTTTGGCATTTTACGTCAACACTTTTTTTAATTTTTTTCTATTTTTTATTTTAATTTTGTGGAATGCTATTCTAAACAACAACTAAACAACATAAGAATGCTAGTATTTTCAACACTATCAAATAAAAAATATAATTATTATTTTTAAAAAATCATTACTTTATTTTTCTAGAAAAGTTTCTCATACGCTACTCTTTCTGCTCCATCTTCAAGAAGAATTATCCCACAATACTCAAAACCATTTTTTTCTAATAATCCTCTCATCACGAAATTCTCCTCATGAGTATCTATTTTTATACTACTATATCCTAATTCTTTGCATTTATCCTCAGAAAATTTCATTATCTTATGAGAAAGTCCCTGTCCTTTAAATTCATTGCTAACAGCAACTCTATGTACAACACCATATTTTCTATCGCTTAACCATTCTCCTTCATAAATTTTATCATATGTACTTTCTCCTCTAAAAGAAATTGCTGCTGTACCAACTATCTCACCGTCTATTAACATAACATAACTCTCATCAGCAGAAATATCCCCTTTTAAATTATCTTCATTAGGATAACCGTCCTGCCACTGATCTATACCCTTACTCTTAAAATACTCCTGCGCTTCTTTTATAATTCTCATTATTTCTGGTATATCTTCAACTTTAGATTTTCTAAATTCCATAATCCTCTTTAATCTCCCCTCAAAAAATAACTTTTTTTCTAAATAAATATAAATAAAATTAGCCTTCACTATCAAAAATAATATTAAAATAAATTATATCAAAATTTATCTATAAATTGCATTTAATTTTTCTAAAATAAATAAAAATATTATACAGTAAACTTCCATACTCACCCATAATTATAAATTTATTTTATAATCTAATTTAATGCTTTTATTATTTCATAAATTTTTCTTATTTTATAATCTCAGACACATTGCAATTCCAACAGTATAGATTATACTATACGGGGGTATAGTTATTATCTATAAAATTATTTTATCTACATATGTTAAAATATTTTCGTAATAAAGTGATAGAAAAGGTGAGAACTAATGAAAATAGAAAAATTATATTATTTTGAAAGCGCTGCTAGACAAAAAAGTTTTACAAAAGCTGCAAGTGAATGCCTTGTAGCTCAACCTGCTATAAGTCATAGCATAAAAAGCTTAGAATCCGAACTTGGATTTGACGTATTTGTAAGAGATAAAAAAAACGTCTCTTTAACACCTCAAGGGGAAGTCTTTTATAACGATGTTGTTAAAATACTAGATAAGTACGACAAAGCTGTAGAAAAAGCGAGGGATTTTTCTAACTACATCAACAAAAAAATTATAATTGGTCTATATGGATTTAGCGCGGCAATCCCTATGGTGCCTATACTAAAAGAATTCAAACAAAACTTTCCAGAAATAGAACTAACATTTAAAAGATCTCATAACACTAGTTGTTTTGAATCTATTTATGCTGGAGAGTGCGACCTAATAATATCTTACTGTTGCCCTGACGAATTTGCATATGATGACATATTATTTAAGGCTCTATCAGAAGATAAGCTAGTCTTGGCAGTACCTCCAGAATCAAATTTAGCTGACAAAGAAAGTATATCTGCTAGGGACCTTGCAAATGCGGATAGGAACATACATGTACTAGACACATACGAAAACTATATAAAAAACTTTGTAACTATCCCTTACGAAAAACTAAAAACAGAAACCGACATAGAACTACTTCACTTCTCAGGGTTTCTAAATAGAGATATAATATTTACCACACAATCAGAAATGGACTTCTTCCACGAATCTGACTACATAATAAAAGAAATTAAGAACATTAGTTCAAAAGCAATACATGGAATTTTTTACAAAAAGAACAATCTCAACCCATTAGTTCATGAATTTGTAAATACACTTTAAAGACACTTTCTTTTATAAAATACAACCTTGGATACGCATTCCCATAATCCTATATTTATAATAAAAATTTTTCATAAAAAAAGCCACGATTAAAAATCGAGGCTTTTTTACTATCTCTAAATACTAAGCATTTTTACCACAGCATTTTTTGTATTTTTTACCACTTCCACATGGACATGGATCATTTCTTCCAACTTTGTGTTCTTTAACTATAGTTTTGCTTTTTTTGTATTTTTTGTGTAATTCTTTTCTTGTTTCAGCAGAAAGTATACCATCCCATTCAGGTAAAGTGTATAACCATTCAGCTTCAACAGCACACATATTGTAGAATAATTTTTCCCAGTCTATTTTTATAGATACTTCTCCATCAGCTTCTATAGCATCTAGGTCTAGATCTTCTTTTAAACTTTCGCTTATTCCATCTATGAATCCCATGAAGTACTCTGGAGATGTTTCATATTTAGCTGCTAAATCAGCAACTTTTCCTTCTACAGTTTCAGTTTTTTCTTCTAATATTTTTCTGTATATGTCTCTCTCAACGTTTAAATAATCTTTCCAGAATTCTATTTCAGCTTCCTGGTTTTCGTGAGTTTCACTAAGTTTTTTCCATGCATCATATAAACTCATTGTAATTTCCTCCTAAAATAATCTCGTCTTATAAAAGACTTTCATTCAAATCTACTATATTATATCATAATTGAACAGTTCTTTTAATACTTTTATCGCTTTATCTTGTTCAATAAAGTACGGACTTGTGGCTATTGTAATAACATTAGCTCCTTTAATAAGCTCCTGTATCCTATCAAACCTATCAGAAAAAGGTATATAATCCATATCCCTTGAGAATATATCTAAATCTATATCTAACACATACTCTCCTACTACCTCTTCCTTCAAACTATAAGAACTGTCCATTATTATAAGCTCTGAAAAAATTCCATGCTCCATTGCAGGCTTAATAAAACTTCCCACATTAAGCACTTCATTTGTATATCTAAATACATCGTCTAAATCGTCTACATCTACATCATAATTAGGCGGAACTCTAGTATCCTTGTGCTGATCCACATGCACTAAAGTACATCCTCTATTAAAAAGACCTTCTTTAAGGCACTTCATCCAGAAGTAGAACGAATGGTTATGATTGTCGAAAATATACACTCTCTTTCCATCTTTAGTGTCCATTCTAACCATATTTTCTATACCATAAGCCTTAAACTCTGTATCCTCATCTATCTCATTAAACACAATCTCTGTACCTTCTCTTACATCATCCAAATCTCCTTTTATAAGCTTTGGTACAAAAATCTTCTTATTCTCCCTCTCTTCAAAGGAGAATATATTATTTCCAACTGGTTTTTCTATAAAAAATCCATTATATCTTTCCATACTATCCAATCATCCTTTCGAACTACTTATCAAAAACATTCCATGGATATTCTTTTGGTGGCTCACAGACAAACTCCATCTTTTCTTTAGTAACAGGATGTACTATCTCAATCTTATAAGACCAAAGCGCTATCTGCTGACCTACCTTGCTATTTTTACCATATCTTTGATCTCCAACAAGAGGATTGTTTCTCGAAGCAAACTGAACCCTAATCTGATGAGGTCTACCAGTTTTTAAATCTATCTGAACTAAACTCATCTTATCCTTAAACGCTAGAGTTTCGTAGCTAAGCTCAGCGTACTTAGAATCCTTGTGGCTTTCAGAAACCACACTGACCATATTTGTTTTCTTATTCTTATAAAGATAATCTTTTAAAGTATCACTCTGTTTTCTCATCTTTCCATTGATAACAGCTCTATAAGTCTTTTTAAACGTCTTATTTCTAACCTGCTCAGAAAGTCTTGATGCTGCCTTAGAAGTCTTGGCAAATACCATCGCTCCTCCAACAGGTCTATCAAGTCTATGAACTAACCCTAAATAAACATTTCCTGGTTTATTATACTTTTCTTTAAGATATGCCTTTAATAAATTGACCATATCCTTATCATTTGTATTATCTCCCTGAGAAAGAATATTTACAGGCTTTTCAACTACTAAAAGGTGATTATCCTCATAAAGTACATTTATATTTACACTAGACAAAGACTATCTCTCCCATCTACCAAATATACCACAAGGAAGTATTTTGCCATCTCTAGATGCTGGTATTCCAACTTCTCCACCGTATATCTTTCCGCCTTTTACTTTCTTTCCTATAGTAGTAGAAAGTACGTTTTCAAGTACTATTGGAGAGAATCCTGTAGTATAAGAGTTTATTAAGAAGAATAATGGATCATCAGATAATACACCCATACATAATTCAACAAAATCGTATAATTTATCTTCTATTTTCCATACTTCACCTTTCGGTCCTCTTCCATATGAAGGTGGGTCCATTATTATAGCGTCGTATTTTCTTCCTCTTCTTATTTCTCTTTCAACAAATTTAACAACATCATCTACTATGAATCTTACTGTCTGATTCTGAAGTCCAGATAATGCTATATTATCTTTTGCCCAGTTTACCATACCTTTTGCTGCATCAACGTGGCAAACTTCTGCCCCAGCTGAAGCACAAGCAACAGTTGCTCCACCAGTATATGCAAATAAATTTAAAACCTTTATAGGTCTTTTTGCTTTCTTTATTTTATCTATCATCCAATCCCAGTTTGCTGCCTGTTCTGGGAAAAGACCTGTGTGTTTAAATCCTGTAGGTCTTATATTGAATTTTAAATTCTTGTAATTTATTGTCCAACTTTCTGGATATTTTTTCTTCTGCTCCCAAGAACCTCCACCTCTATTACTTCTGTGGTAGTGTCCGTGTGGATTTTTCCATAATGACCATTCTTTTTCCATTGGCCAAACAACCTGTGGGTCTGGTCTTCTAAGGACGATATCTCCCCATCTCTCTAGCTTCTCTCCGTTACCCATGTCTATAAGCTCATAATCTTTCCAACTATCTGCTAAAATTAACATCTTTTCCTCCTTCTCTCTTATCTAATTAAATTTATATTTCTTAAAATATTTTCCATCTCATTTTTTAACCTAATTATTAATTATATCATACACATACAACCATTTGCACTACTTTATCTCGCCAATTACATATAAATAAAAAAGAGCTAACCGAAATGATTAGCTCTTTTTATCTCAATTGTTTTAAATTATATTTCTGATATGTTATAAACTTTTAGCGTATCTTTATCTATATGCTGTTTCTTAACGTCTACCATTGCTTTTAATGTATCAAGAGAAGTCATAACTTCTGTAGAGAATTCTATAGCAGTTCTTCTTATCTTGAATCCATCTCTATTAGAGTCGTTACCTTTTGTAGGAGTATTTATAACCATATCTACCTGTTTATTTCTTATAGCGTCAAGTATATTTGGTCTAGCTTCTTCTACTCTATTTACAGTTTCAACTTCTATTCCGTTTTCTCTTAATGCTTTAGCTGTTCCTTCTGTAGCCATGAAAGTATATCCAAGTTCTTTCATATCTTTAGCTATTTCTATGAACTCTTCTTTATCGTGGTTGTTTATTGTAGCAAGTACGCAACCTCTTTCATCAGCTATACCTTTACCAGCTGCAAGGAATCCTTTGTATAATGCTTCTTCTAAGTTAGCACCTACTCCAAGAACTTCCCCTGTTGATTTCATTTCAGGCCCTAGTGATACTTCAACCTGAGCAAGTTTTGCCATTGAGAATACTGGTACTTTAACAGATACTATATCTGGAGTTTTGTATACTCCTGTTCCGTATCCAAGATCTTTTAATTTAGCACCTAACATACATTTAGTTGCAAGGTCTACTATTGGCACACCTGAAACTTTTGATATATATGGTACAGTTCTACTTGCTCTTGGGTTAACTTCTATTATGTATAATTCATTCTGGAATTCTATGAACTGGATGTTAACCATACCTATAACATTTAGGTCTAAAGCTATTTTTTTAGTGTAGTCTAATATTTTTTCTTTTATTCTGTCAGATATATTCTGGCTTGGGTACATTGTTATACTGTCTCCAGAGTGAACCCCTGCTCTTTCAAGGTGTTCCATTATACCAGGTATTAATATATCTTCTTTATCGCATATAGCGTCAACTTCTATTTCTCTACCAGTTAAGTATTTATCTATAAGAACTGGGTTTTTACTATCTCTTTCAAATGCTGCTTCTAAGTACTGAACTAATCTAGCTTCATCGTAAGTTATTTCCATACCCTGTCCACCAAGTACGTATGATGGTCTAACAAGTACTGGGAATCCTAAGTTGTGAGCAACTTCAAGACCTTCTTCAACAGTCCATACACCTCTACCTTTTGGTCTATTTATGTCTAATCTTTCTAGTAATTCATCGAATTTTTCTCTATCTTCAGCTGCATCTATATCTTCGAAATCAGTACCTAATATTGGTATATGTTTTTCGTGAAGGAATTTAGCTAGTTTTATAGCAGTCTGTCCACCGAACTGAAGTATAACTCCATCTGGATTTTCTTTTTCTATTATGTTAAGAACTTCTTCTTCTGTTAATGGTTCGAAGTATAATTTATCAGAAGTATCGAAGTCTGTTGATACAGTTTCAGGGTTGTTGTTTATTATTATTGTTTCTATTCCCTGTTTTCTTAATGATTTAACACAGTGAACTGAGCAGTAGTCGAATTCTATACCCTGTCCTATTCTTATTGGACCAGATCCAAGAACTATAACTTTTTTCTTATCGCTTACTGTTGCTTCATCGTATTCTTCATAAGTTGAGTAGTAGTATGGAGATAATGCATCTACTTCTCCAGCACATGTATCAACCATTTTGTAAGCTGGTTTTATATTGTAAAGCATTCTTAATTCGTATAACTGTTCTGGGTTTATTTTCATTAAGTCAGATATACCTTTATCAGAGAATCCTTTTTTCTTTAATTCAAGAAGATATTCTTTAGTAAGGTCTTCTATTTTCATACCTTTTAATTTTTCTTCCTGTTCAACTATCCATTTGAATCTATCTAAGAACCATTTATCCATCTTAGTTATCTGTTCTATCATTTCAACTTTGTAGCCTCTTCTTATCATTTCAGCTATGTCGAATAATCTTTCATCATCTGGAACAACTACTCTAGCTTTTAATTCTTCTAGAGATCTCTGTTCTGATGGTGCATGAACTAATGAATATTTTCCTATTTCTAGAGATCTTATACCTTTAAGTATAGCTGCTTCAAAGTTGCTTCCTATACTCATTATTTCTCCAGTAGCCATCATCTTAGTTCCTAATCTCTTATCAGCTTTTTTAAATTTATCGAAAGGCCATTTTGGTATTTTAGCAACTACATAGTCTACACTTGGTTCGAAACAAGCTTTAGTCTTTTTAGTTACTGCATTTTCTATTTCATCTAATGTATATCCAAGAGCTATCTTAGCAGAAACTTTTGCTATTGGATAACCAGTTGCTTTTGAAGCTAGTGCTGATGATCTTGAAACCCTTGGGTTTATTTCTATAACAGCGTATTCGAAGCTATCTGGGTTAAGTGCGAACTGTACGTTACATCCTCCCTGAACTTCTACTGCATTTAATATATCAAGAGATGCTTTTTTAAGCATTGCACATTCTTTAGCACTTAATGTCTGAGTTGGAGCAACAACTATACTGTCTCCTGTATGAACACCAACAGGGTCAACATTTTCCATATTACATATAACTATGCTGTTTCCTATGCTATCTCTCATTACTTCGTATTCTATTTCTTTCCAACCTTTTATACTTTTTTCTAAAAGTACCTGGCTAACTGGGCTTAGCTGTAAACCGTGAACTAATATTTCTTTTAATTCTTCTTCGTTTTCAGCTATACCACCACCAGTTCCTCCTAGTGTATAAGCTGGTCTAACTACTAATGGGTAACCTATTTTATTTGCATAAGCTAAACCATCTTCAAGAGTAGTTACTATATCACTTTCTATAACTGGCTGATTTATTTCTTTCATTACTTCTCTGAATATATCTCTATCTTCACCTTTTTTGATAGATTCAACAGAAGTACCTATTACTTTAACTCCATATTTATCAAGTATTCCACTTTCGTATAATTCAACAGCTAAGTTAAGTCCTGTCTGTCCACCCATTCCTGCAAGTAAACTGTCTGGTCTTTCTTTTTCTATTATTTTTTCTATGAATTCTAAAGTAAGTGGTTCTATATATATTTTGTCTGCTATTTCTTTATCTGTCATTATTGTAGCTGGGTTAGAGTTTATTAATACAACTTCTATCCCTTCTTCTTTTAAAGCCTGACAAGCCTGAGTTCCAGAATAGTCGAACTCTGCAGCCTGTCCTATTATTATAGGTCCTGACCCAAGTACTAATGTTTTCTTTATACTGTCTATTTTAGGCATAACATTCTCTCCTTTAATCCGTTTTATTTTTCTTAATCTATATCGTTTCTATTATAATTTTATCTATTATAATGCAAGGAATTTACCATATACGCATTCTTTGTCGTCTGTTGATGTGAATGCTGGTATAAACTGTACACTCATTATAGGAAGTTCTTTATGTTTTAAACCTTCTATAGATCCATCGTTAAGACTTGTATAAGTTACTTCTGTGTTTTCAGGCATTTCAGTTATATTGAATCCGTGGTGCTGAGTAGTTATTAATACTCTACCTGTTTCCATATTCTTAACTGGAACACTTGCTCCTCTGTGTCCAAATGGTAATTTACCTATTTTTCCACCAAGAGCTAAAGCTATAACCTGATGTCCTAGGCCTATACCTACAAGTGGCTTAACACCTGCTACTTTTTTAGCTGCTTCTATTGCAAAATCAGCATCTTCTGGATTTCCAGGTCCATTTGATAATAATACAACGTCTGGATTTACGCTAAGTATTTTTTCAGCTGGAGTAGTAGCTGGGAATATTGTTATATCACATCCGTATGCTTTAAGCGCTTCTATAACACTATTTTTAACACCTAAATCTAATACAGCTACTCTTCTTCCTGTTCCATCTATTTTTTTAACATCTTTGCAAGTTACTTCTTTAACTGCATCTTTATTGCAGTAAGAAGCGAATTTTTCTTTTAATTCTGCTTCGTCTTTATCTTCGTAAGCTATCACAGCTTTCATTGTTCCATTAGCTGTTATCATTTTAGTAAGTGCTCTAGTATCTATACCTTCTATACCTACTATTTTATTCTGTTTCATGTACATATCTAAGTCCATTTCACATCTGAAGTTGTTAGGACTATCGCATTTATTTCTAACTATAAGTGCTTTTGCATGCACTCCATTTGACTCTACATCCTCTAAGTTTATTCCATAGTTTCCTACTAGTGGATATGTCATAACTATAAACTGTCCTCTGTATGTTGGGTCAGTAAGAAGTTCTTCATACCCTGCCATTGAAGTATTGAATACTACCTCTCCTACAGTTTCTTTTTCGTATCCAAAAGCCTTTCCTTCAAAAACTGTTCCGTTTTCTAATATTAATTTGCATTTCATATTGGATTTACCCCCTACGCATTTTCTATTTCTCTTACTATACTTTCAGCTGCTTCTTTAGGATTTTCAGCCTGTGTTATAGGTCTACCTACAACTATATATTTAGCTCCTCTTCTTATTGCATCTGAAGGAGTTACTACTCTTTTCTGATCCCCTACTTCTGCTGTTGCAGGTCTTATACCAGGGCAAACTGTAACAAAATCATCTCCACATATTTCAACTATCTTATCTACTTCTCTAGCTGAACAAACAACACCGTCTATTCCAGCCTTCTGAGCTAATTTTGCTCTCTTTATAACTAATTCTTCAGCAGTCATACTGCATCCTATATCTTCAAGGTCTTCGTTGCTTAATGATGTAAGTACCGTAACACCTACTATTAATGGTTTTTCTATGTTAAGTCTTGCAGCTTCTTCTTTAGCTATTTCTGCACACTGTCTCATACCTTCCATATCTGAAACGTGTATAGTCATTAGCCAAACATTATCTCTAACTGCTGCTTTTACCGCACTTTTCATAGTATTTGGTATATCGTGGAATTTTAAATCTAGGAATACTTTTTTCCCTTTTTCTTTTAAATAATCAAGAGTTTTACCTCTTGTAGCAACGTACTGTTCTAGACCAACTTTGAATATATCAACGCTATCTTCTAATTTGTCTATCATTTCTTTTGCTTTTTCGAAATTGTCAGTGTCAATAGCCACTATCAGTTTTTCTTTTCCATTAACCATATCTATTATTCTCCTCTTCATTAGTTTTAACAAAGCCTCGTAATACACAAAAAATCCTTACACCACAAAAAGAGGCATAAGGATTTTATCTTTCCATAACAAAAAACGCTATGAGATATCTTTCCCAGTCTCTCTGGACTAGCTTAAAAGACTTTATCATAAATATTTTTATTTCTTCTAATTTAATTATTTTAGTATTTATACCATTATAACCATTTAAGAGTTTATATGTCAATAACTTATTAATCCTCTTCTTCAATTAAGGTTTTTGTTTTTTATGAAAAGTACATTACTCTTATATTATACATCGTTTTCCAATTAATTTGGATATTATTATGTTATTTATGGTAATTATTCCTATAAAAATTCTAATTTTACTCTTCATCATCTAAGTCATCAGTAACATAGTTTCTTGGTTCAGCTGATATAAAGTACTCTCTTCCACCAATTCTATTTCTTAAATTCATATCCTTGTAGACAACAGTCATTCCTCTTTCTCTACAAGCTAAATCAAAATGCTTTAGAGCAATTCCCATACTAATCTTGCTCATATCTCTAAGAACTGCCTTTTTAGGAACTTTTTCAAAGAAATGAATTCCTTTTTTATCTCTCAGTACATACCAAGGCTGCGTATTCTTAACAGATGGCGCACGTCTTACAAGCTCCATAACATCTTCCCATTCACCTTTCATACCTTTAGATATCTTAGAAATATCTTTTCTATCTGGTATCGCAAATCTAGTTCTAAATAAAGGCTCAGATTTTATAGGCATACCAAATGCAATTATTATACATGGATCTCCTATACTTTCATCTAATTCTGCATTTTTTATCATCTCAGCTACTTCAAAACCTTCATCTCTAACAAAATCTCTCTCGTCTTCTTCTGTCTTTAAGCAGTCTAAAATATCTGCTTTTGTAAGGTGAGAGTCTATCCAACAAGTAGCTATACCAAGGCTAGTCATAAATAGTACTACCTCTTCCATAGCGTATCCAACATTCTGAAGATGGTCCTTACCTCCATCAGATGTGACAACTATATAATGAGGTGCCTTTATCTTACATTCCTTTCCCATAAGGAAGTGGATAAGATGTCCCTTATCTATAACATGAGCTTGAATATTTAAATCTTCGTCTATATATGTTATATTATCGCACGCTCTTTTAACGTCTTCTATCAAATGATCTTTGAGTTTCTTATTTGAAAAGAACTCAGTTGTTTTTCTATAATAAATGGCTTCACATAATTCCATATTAAAAATCCTCCCGAAAAAATCAAAAAAACTAATTATTCTATCATATACATTATAATTATTTTTCGTAATTTTGTATATAGCACAGCAGAAGAATAACTCTTTTATATATCACTTAAATTTTCAAAATGATATAATAAAAATATACAAAAATAAATTGGTTGGAGGTATAAAGAAATGAATTTTGAAAGAAATTTAGACAAATACGCTGAACTATCTATAAAAGTTGGAATGAATGTTCAGCCTGGAGAAACTCTTTTAGTTCGCTCACCTATAGATTGCGCCGATTTCGTAAGAAAAGCTGTCAAATATGCATATGAATGTGGTGCAAAACACGTATATGTAGAATGGAGCGACGACGAATGCTCTAAACTAACATATAACATGGCTCCTGACGAATCATTTAATGAATATCCTCAGTGGCAGGCAGATAAATATACTCAGATAGCAAAAGAAGGTGGCTCTTTCTTAACAGTAGTAGCTCAGGACCCAGACCTTCTTAAAGGTGTAGATCCTCAGAGAATAGCAAACTTCCAGAAAGCTTCTGGAAAAGCTCTTAAAGAATGGAGATCTTATACATTAACAGATAGATGTAAATGGAGCATAGTTGCTTGTCCTTCTGTAAACTGGGCTAAAAAAGTATACCCAAATTGCTCTGAAGAAGAAGCAGTAGAAAAACTATGGGAAGGAATCTTCCAGTGCACTAGAGCAGATTTAGAATCTCCTGTAGACGCTTGGAATGAACATATAGCAAACCTTAAAAAGAGAACTGACTTCTTAAACGAATCAGATTTCAAAACATTAAAATACTCATCAGCTAAAACAAATCTTTCAATAGATTTACCAGAAGGACATATTTGGTTAAGTGGAGATGCAAAAGATCCAAACGGTGTATCTTTCGTACCAAATATACCAACAGAAGAAATATACGGAATGCCTCATAAATTTGGAGTAAATGGTACTGTAGCTAGTACAAAACCATTAGTATTTGGTGGCAATGTAATAGATGATTTCACAATAACATTTGAAAATGGAAAAATAGTAGATTTCACAGCTGAAAAAGGATACGAAACTCTTAAAAATCTAATAGAAACTGATGAAGGTTCTCACTACATAGGAGAAGTCGCACTAGTTCCTTATGACTCTCCAATATCAAATACAAATACAGTATTCTATACTACTCTATTTGATGAAAATGCATCTTGTCACTTAGCTATCGGTTCTGCCTACAGAAGCTGCATAGAAAATGGAAATGATTTAAAAGATGAAGAATTAGATAAAATAGGAGTTAATGATAGTTTAACTCATGTAGATTTTATGGTTGGATCTGCAGATATGGACATAACTGGAATAACTAAAGATGGAAAAGAAATTGCCATATTCAAAAAAGGAAACTGGGCATTTTAGTTAATCAAGGTTTATAATTTATAAAATAGCAAAAATAAAAGGAAGTGCAATCAGTCCTCCAGGCTTCGACGCCTCACACTTTTATATAACACATTTATAAGATGTGAGGCGTCTGTAGATTGTCGGGAGTGATTTGAACTTCCTTTTTATTTCCACATTTTTAAAATTATAACCCTTGATTATCCTAAAATGTTGATAAAATGCGGAAAAGTTATCCACTTTTGTACAAGTTGATACACATTTTGTTTATATCTTTAAGATAAAAATTAAAAATATCTTCTATTCTAGAGAATATTTCTGCTTTGTGGATATTTATCTCTGTTAATTATGTGGATAAGTGGATAACTTTCCCTGCCGTGTTTTGCAATTTATAGATATAATTTAATTAGAAAATTGCTAAATAGTGGGACAACACCGACAATCTGCAAGCGACTCGTAGCATTTAAATGTGTTACATAAAAGTACGAGTCGCTGAAGCCTGGAGAGTTGAACACTATTTAGCAATTTTCTGCTTAAATTAAGAGCATAAATAAAAAACACCGTATGGTTTCGCTAATCCCATACGGTGTTTTTTATTGTTGACGATAAATTGATAAAATATTTCCATCTAAATCACAAATATCCACTCGCTACTTTGGATAATTGGACTTTTCTCTTGGTTATATTATATACAAAATATACATCTTAGTATACACTAAATCCGAAGATTTTTAAACAGTTTTTTTAATTTTATAATATAATTTTTGCTATTTCGACTGCAGACTTAGCATCTTTTGCATAAAAATCGGCTCCTATTTCAGATGCATAGTCCTCTGTAAGTACTGCACCACCGACAAAAATCTTAACATTAGGCATTTTTTCTTTCAGCGCTTTTATAGTTTCTTCCATACTTTTTACAGTTGTAGTCATAAGTGCACTAAGTCCTACAAGTTTTATATTTTCTTCAACAGCTTTTTCCACAACTTTATCCACAGGAACATCTCTTCCTAAGTCGATAATTTCATATCCGTAGTTTTCAAGCATTATTTTTACAATATTTTTACCTATATCGTGGATATCACCTTCTACAGTAGCTAGGATAATCTTTCCTTTTGATACATCTTCTTTTTTATCCCCATTTTTACTTATTAAATTCTCTTTAATAACAGTAAGTGAAGCTTTAACGGCTTCTGCAGATTGAATCATCTGTGGAAGGAATATTTCCCCTTTTTCAAATTTTTTCCCAACAACATCAAGTGCAGGAATTAATATCTCATCTAAAATATAATTCTCATCAGTATCATTTAGCATCTCTACAGTTTTGCTTTTAGCCTCATCTTTAATTCCCTTTTCAACAAGATCAAATAACGACATATCTGAAGAACTAGTAGATGATTTTACATCTTTTTTATTATCTACGTCGCTGTATCTTTCAACAAATTTTGTACATCCCTTGTCTATATTTCTAATAACCTTGTATGAAGTTATCGCTTCCATCATTCTTTCATTATTAGGATTTATAATAGCTAAATCAAGACCAGCATCTAAAGCTAAAGTTAAAAATGCAGAGTTTACTGCCTGTCTATTTGGAAGCCCAAAAGAAATATTAGACACCCCAAGAGTTGTATGCACACCTAGTTTTTTAACTTCTTTCATAGCTTTTAAAGTTTCATAAGCTGCTTCTTGCTGAGCCGAAACTGTTAGAGATAGACAATCTATGTAGATATCCTCTCTTCTAATTCCAAACTCCTCGGCTCTTTTTATAATCTTCTTAGCAATCTCTACTCTTTCCTCGGCTTTTTCAGGAATTCCTCTCTCATCAAGAGTAAGACCTACAACACAGGCTCCGTATTTTTTAACTAGAGGAAGAATAGCTTCTAGTGACTCATCTTTTCCATTTACTGAGTTTACTATTGTTCTACCATTGCAATATCTAAGCCCAGCCTCTAAAGATTCAACAACTGATGAATCTATCTGAACAGGTGTATCTGTAACAGACTGCACCTCTTTTAAAATATCCACCATAGCTTTTCTTTCATCTATTCCAGGAAGTCCAGTATTTATCTCTAAAATATCTGCCCCACCATTTACCTGCTCTATAGCAAGTCTAACTGCATAATCCGTATTTCCTGATTTTAAAGCTTCTTTAAATGCTTTTCTCCCAGTTGGATTTATTCTCTCACCAACAACTCTAGGCTCATCAATTCTCACAACCTTAGACGGAGAACAAACTGCACTTACATATTCATTATTTTTATCTCCAATTTCTACACTAGATAGATTATCAGAAATCTTCTTTATATATGAAGGATCTGTACCACAACATCCACCTATTATACTAGCTCCTGCCTCGATAAATTTCTTAACACCTTCCCAATACTCATCAGGTCCTATATCATAAGTAGCCTGTCCGTCGTGCATTGAAGGAAGTCCAGCATTTGCCTGTACCATAACAGGAATTTGTGCAACACTGCAAATCTTCTCAACTATTGGTAATAGCTGCACAGGACCAAGTGAACAGTTTACACCTATTGCGTCTACTCCAAGTCCACCTATAGTATAGACCATACTTTCTGGAAGACATCCTGTAAAACTTCTTCCATCTTCATCAAAAGTCATAGTTGCAAAAACTGGTAAATCAGAATTTTCCTTAGCTGCAAGGACAGCAGCTTTTATCTCAAGTAAATCCATCATAGTTTCAATTACTATAACATCTACTCCAGCTTTTACACCCCGTACAACCTCTCTTTTAAAAATCTCATATGCTCTATCAAAGCTCAAAGTTCCCATTGGCTCAAGCATCTCACCTATTGGACCAATATCCAATGCTACAAACTTTTCCTTATCTGAACTAGATTCTTCTATAGCCTCTCTTGCCGTCTTTACAGCGTTATCTATTATCATCTCAACAGTATATCCTTCTGGGAGCTTTAGCTCATTACATCCAAAAGTACAAGTAAGAACTGTGTTCGTCCCAGCATCTAAATACTGTCTATGTATATCTCTTAAAATATCTGGATTTTTATATGCAAAAACCTCAGGATTTTCTCCCATTTTTAGTCCATTTCTCTGAAGCATAGTTCCCATAGCTCCATCAAACATTAAAACTTTTCCTGTCTTTAAATAATCTCTAATTTCCATAGCAAGATCCCCCGCTTTCCCTTCTGTATATACAGTTGTTGTAGTTTGGGCACTCTAAACAACTTTTTTTACCTTTTTTAACTTTATTATCTTTGTCTTTACTTGAATCATATATTCCAATAATTGCACTAACTGACTTTCTTGGTACCATAAGTCCGCTACTGCTTGTAGTGAGTCCTATTTTATTCTGAGACTGCAGAATATTCAGAATTTCTTTGCCACACTCTAGTGGTAAGTCACCATATCCTGGACTATATCTCATAGTTATATATTTCCCAGATTTTTCAACTTCTTTTTCAATTCTTTCCTGAACATAATCACAAGTCCGCTCTACAAATGTTGTAGCAGCAGAATCCATTATTATACTTTTTGCAAGGTCTACATATTCAGCCTTTCTAGTTTCCATTTCTACCTTTGTTCCAATAGTGGCTGCAAATAGAATACATTCATCGCAACCTCTAAGAAGTTTTGAAATATCTTTACTTTTTAAAACTAAATTTGTTCCCTCTACTTCAATTCTATCTTCAAAAAATTTAAGCGGATATCTTTCGTATACCGCTCTAGGAGTTATTATGGTTCTAGTTTGCTCAATTGCTAAATCTATCTTCTCTGAAAAACTACTCTCTATCTCTTGGCCTTTATACCGGAGATATCTAAGAACTTCGGCTTTTTCAATAGATATCTCCGTATTTTTTAAATTCTTTACAATGCTCAATAGCTTAATCCTATTCTCCGTATATGTTTAAAGAGAATCCTTCATCTAAAGCTTTTTTAGCATATTCTTTTGCACCAAATAGAGATAAATCTCTGTAGTTTCCACATTCTACTGCTGTTGCAGCTGGTATTTCATCTGTAGTTAGTACCATTTCAAGAGCTTTTTCTAACCCTTCTTTAACGTATGCAGGTTCAACATCTCCCCACATTATTAGATAATAACCAGTTCTGCATCCCATTGGAGATAAGTCTATTATATCGTCCATAGTTTCTCTTAAATATGTAGCTAAAAGATGTTCTAATCCATGAAGTGCAGCTGTACCAAATGCTTCTACGTTAGGCTGTAAAAATCTTAAATCAAATTTTGTAACTTTGTCTCCGTTTTTGCCATCTAATACGCAACATTTTCTAACATAAGGTGCTTTAACTTTTGTGTGATCTAGTTTGAAGCTTTCTACTTTTTCCATTTCCTAATCCTCCTAAAAAATTTATCTTACAATTAAAAAGCTCTTCTCATCAAATCGACAAGAAGAGCAATCTTTTCATTCTATCTTATCGATGTCAGCAGGACCACCTTTAAATTTAGGTTGGTATCGGGATACGAGCTGACCCTCTGCCCCGATTCTTGATAAGTTTATTAAACTGATTTTTATTATATATTATATCCACTAAAATGTAAAGCAAGTTACATTTCTATTTTGTATATCATTGTATTTATCACTTATATTTCAAATTTGAATAAATTATATTTAATTAACTTCGATTCTATGGTATATTTAACTAGCTATATAAAAATTTTGATATTTATTTTAGATGTTCAAATAGAAAATGATAAGGATAGTGAATTTAAATGAGAAAAAAATTAGAAAAATGCAACATAGTATTTACAGGATTTATGGGTGTCGGCAAAACTACTGTATCTGCCTATATTGCAAATCTTTTAAATAGAGAAGTTATAGAAACTGATCAATATATAGTAGAAAAAGCTAATATGGATATTCCTTCTATTTTTGATAAATTTGGAGAAAACTACTTCAGAGATTTAGAGTCTGAAGCAGTTGCAGAAATTTCTAAAAAACGTGGGGTTATTATATCTTGCGGTGGTGGAGCTGTTATTAGAGAAAAAAATGTTTTAGGATTAAAGGAAAGTGGTATAATAATCAGATTGACAGCTACTCCAAATACAGTACTTCAGAGAGTAAAGAATTCAAAAGAAAGACCTATTCTAAACGGACATATGAATACTGAATTTATCTCATCTTTAATGGAAAAAAGAGACTCTTTCTACTCAAATGCAGCTGATATAACAATATCTACTGACGGAAAAACTGTAGATGAGATAGCAAAAGAATGTATAGAAAAATCTATAACATTTATAGAAAGTAAATAATTTTTAGTACAAATCATAAATTAAATTTTAAATAAGAGGACGGTGAAATAATGGCAAAAAATACATTACAAAATCTTTTAAGTAAATCAAGAAAAGCAATTCAGGACTTTAATCTTATACAGGATGGAGATAAGATAGCTATTGGATTATCAGGTGGTAAGGACAGTATGGCACTTCTTCATGTACTTAGTACATATAGAAGATTTTCTCCAGAAAAATTTGAACTAATGGCGATCTGCCTTCAGATGGGTGGCGCTGATAACTCATCACTTCACGAGTTATGTAAGGAATTAGACGTAGAATTCCACGAAATTCCTACAGATATAAAAGAAGTCGTTTTCGATGTTAGACAGGAAAAAAATCCATGCTCTCTTTGCGCAAAGATGAGAAGAGGTGCATTAAATGACTATGCAGTAAAATTTGGCTGCAACAAGGTCGCACTTGGCCATCATAAAGATGATGCCCTTGAAACATTCCTTATGTCTATGTTCTATGAAGGTAGAGTGAGCACTTTCTCTCCAAAATCATACCTAGATAGAACAGGACTTACAGTTATCAGACCTATGGTATATGTTGAAGAGTATTTAATCAAGAAAACTGCTGAAGAGATGGATTTCAAGATAGTTAAAAATCCTTGCCCAGCAGATGGTAATACTAAAAGACAGTATATAAAAGAGCTTATAGCTAGACTTCAGGATGAAATGCCTGACTTTAAAAAGAATATGTTTATAGCGATGAACAACCCAGAACAGTGCTTCTTATGGGATAAAGAGAAACTAAAAGATGTTCATTTTAGTCGTTAATTATGTAAATATATACAAATAATTAAAAAGGACTTTTTATAATTTCAAGAAGAGAGGCGAAGAAAATACCTTTTACTCCAGGCTTCGACGATTTTTCTATCTAATTCGAACTCCGTTCGAATCTATTGAAAAAATCGTCTGTAGATTGTCGTATCAAGGTATTTTTCTCCGCCTCTTTTTCATTTTTTAATATTGAAAAGTCCTTTTATTAATTATTTGTATATATTTCCGTATATTATCTGACTAAAATACTATTCTATTCTTTCTATCGTAACCCCACCTTTTTCTTTTGGGTTATTCATTTTTATTAGGTATCTTCCTTCTGCACCATTTACTACTTTGTTAGATATTGTTATTTCTTTAGCTTCATCTCTGTTTCCATTTTTGTATACTATTACTTTTGTGTCTTCACCGTTTTTTATTATCATTTCAGCTTGGTCATTTTTTTCTAAATCCATTATTCCCATTGCTTTTTCTACAATTTTTACTGCAGCTTTAGGCATATTTTCTTCACTAAATACAGCATAACCATCTGAAACAGTTTCTTCTTCTCGTTTTATTCTTTCTACCGTTACTTCTCCTACAGCTTTTTCTCCTTCTACGCTCACTTCATATATTCCATCCTCTGGTGCTTTAATTTCAAAAGATGATGTCCGTAAATTTTCCCCTTCGTATAAAGGTTCTCCATCATCTTTTTTTACTATATCCATATTCAAAGTTCCACCATCATTTACAACATCTACTTCCAAATAATCTCCTTCTTTTAACTTCAAATCCTGAGAGTCAGATCCGTTGAACATTTCATACTCTAAAATAAACTCTGAGTCATTGCCTGTTCTTTCACCGTCAAACTTTACATTACTTTTACAAGCTGTAGTTGAAAGCGCTGTTGCTATAATTAGTCCTGATATAAATACTTTTCTCATATTTAAGTCCTCCACAAAAGAATAATTTCTTATCTTGTAATTTAGTGTTTCTTCTTACTTTATATGATAATGCCTAATATCCTTATTTTCAATTAAGTTAATCTTAACTATCTCTTAATTTTTTCTAAAGTTTTTTATTTTAATAACTAAATTATTAATATAGTTTATATATAAAAAAGCAAGAGCAATAGCCAAATAATAGGTTATTCTCTTGCTTTTATTTTTTATTCAGTTCTCTCAATAGATTCTACAATAGAGATATTTCTCATCTCAACAAAAGGCAGATAAGAAACCAATGCTCCCAATCCAACGTTCATTAAAAATACTCCTGCAAATGTAATTGGATTGACCAAGAATTTTGGAGAAATCAAGAATTCTGCCATAGGACTGTATATTCCCCAGCATACTATCAATGCGACAATTACTGAAATCACACCAGAATATAATCCATACATCAATCCTTCAGATAACACAATTTTTCTAAACATCTTATTATCTGCACCAACGGCTCTGATTATTCCAAACTCAGCTCTTCTCGAAACCATGCTATACTTGATATTATTCACTATATTTATAATACTGATTAAGAATAATATCCCTATAATCGCATTTATAAACATTTGCTTATTTTCTTCCATAGCAGCTAGTGTCATTCTTTCCTCAGTTAAATCAGCAAACACATTTCCACTAGTTCTATTCGCTATAGTCAAGATTTGTTTTGCTACCTTTTCTCTATTTGCATTGTCATTCATTTCTATATTTACAATCTGTGCATTTTTATAACCAGAGAATTTTTCAAACTGCTTATTTGATAAAACTAGATTTACAGAACGGTCATCCACATAATAGTCAGAGTAATCCACAAGTTCATTTACAATACCCACAATTTTAAACTCTTTTGTGATATATTTCCCACCTGTGTCAGTCATTTTTAAATATTCCTCGCTAGAAATACCATCTTCTCTAAAAGTAACCTTCAATTTATCCCCAATATCTACACCTACTGTGTATTTGCCGTTGTTCTTTGGAACCATTGCAATAGCTACTTCTTCATTGTTCATCTCTTTCAAATCTACATTTCCTTTAGCCAAATGTTTATCCAATTTTTTAAGGAGAGTATCATTATATCCATATACTCCAGATTTTAAAATCTTATCCCCATTTCCACAATCTACTAACAATCCACCTAAAACATTTTTAGTATAAGTACCTTCATTTTCCTTTTTAAAATATTCTTTATCTAAAATCTGATTCTCTTTTAAAAACATCCTAGCATACAGACTTCTTATTTCATCTACATTTTCAACACCATTTATACTTCTAATATCCTCTATATCCTTAATCGAATATCCTGCATACATAGGTTTTGTTATAATCATACTTATCTTAAAATCTGTATTCACCCTTGATACCTCTTCTAGCTTCTTCTGCTGATCTTTCATCAAATCTGAGTAGAATGAAGAAGCTAAAAACATCACACTTCCAAGACACATAGAAATCAGCGTAATTGCAAACCCACTCTTGTTTCTAAGTACATTTTTCATAGCCATCTTTATCTCAATTGGGATAATTTTACTATAAGAAAGGCTATTATTTTTTCTTTTTCTAATCATCTTTTGATTTCTTTTCTTATCCACAGAAGTTTTTATATTTCCTCTAATCTCATCAATTGGGGAAATTCTCTTTATTTTCCAAGCCAAAAGAACTACTATAAATACAATTATCAACAGAGATACAACACTTGCAAATCCGATTATTTCAATAGGTACGCTAATTGTCGACAATTCCACAGCCATTTCGGTAAATACATTTCCCGAAACCTTTTTAAGCAATACCGCTACTAAATATCCAACAGCTACACCTATTGGAAGGGAAACTAGCCAAATTAAAAGAAGCTCTGTTAAAAGTAATTTGACTATATCTGATAATTTTCCACCTATTGCTCTAATCAACCCATACTCAGAAATTCTCTGTATTATAGATATGTTGAATACCCCATAGACAACTATTGCAAGTACAATAGCTGCTGCAATTGCCGAATAGATTAAGTTATAATCAATTTCTTCAAGCTGACCCATTGCATCTAATAGCATCCTATTTACACTAATTCCCTCATCATCAAGACCTAAATCATCGGCAACTAGATAAATATTTTCTACAATATTTTTATCATCCTTAAATCTCACATAAGCATCTGTTTTTTCATTGCTCTTTTTAAAATCTCGATTTAGAAAAATCTCCATAATACCTGACGACTTAGCACTAACTCTATCACTCAAAATTCCAGATACTACAAAAGTTTCCTTTTTCTTTCTTCCATATAAATCTATTGTTATCTTTTGACCTATTTCAGGCTTTACACCTAAATTATCCAAAACCCACTTCTCGATAACTACTTCATTTGCCTTTTTAGGAAAATTACCTTTTACAAGCTCTGTATTTTGAAGTTCTAACAATTCTCTATTTACGCTTGCAATATTCGTCAAATCATCGCTCTCAGGAGTAGATGAGTCGTAATATGTTATTAGCCCAAGCTTTCCTATATTATCTTTTGGATTATCACCTGTTCCATCATTTTTCATATTTTCAATATCGTCAACTTGATTATCGTTTAAGTCATTATACCTAACAAAATGACTTCCCAGTTCGTATTCAGTCTGTTTGATGTTTTGTTCCTTTGCACTAAACGAAAGAGATCCCACTCCAACAATAAGTGCTATCCCAAGAACAATGCCTATCCCTATAGAAATAGACCTATTTTTATATTTTTTAATATAAGATTTCCCTGCCTTAAAATACCACATAAAAAAACCACCTTTCTTCAGATTATTTATTGTCTTTCAATTTCATTTACTCAAATAATTTAAAGTCATTTCTTACCCTTAAATTATCATCTAAGAAATTTTTAAACAATATAATCTGTTTGAATGGTGGTTTTTACTGTCTAAACAGCAATTGGTATCATAATCCTTACCTTAAAGCTGCTTTCATCGTAATCTATTTTCATATCTCCGTTGTACTTTTCTACACAACTTCTTACATTATCTATACCTATTCCATGAATAGACTTATCTTTTTTACTAGTCAAAATCTTACTTCCGTCTTTTTTAATCTCATTTTCCTTTGAATTTTCTACAATTAAAAGGCTAAAATTATTTACTATACTATTGCTGATTTTTATATATCTATCGCTATGTTCCACGTGTAAACACGCCTCTATTGCATTATCTAAAAGATTTGATAAAATCGTACAAAAATCCGCCATATCTAAAAAATCATACCTAGAAAAATCTACCTTACACTCAAAGTTTATCCCATACTCATCACACATGCTCTTTTTATTCTTCAATATAGAATCCGATATTATATGTCCTGTGTTAAACTCATTTCTTACAGATTCATATTTTTTTAAACTTCCCTCTATCTTTTGTATATACTCACCTGCTAGTTCAGAGTTTCCAGATTTATATAGCTCATCTATACAAATTATATGATTTTTTATATCGTGGTACATTTCCCTAACTTTTTGATTTTCTCTACTCGATGCTATGTAGTTCTTAACCTCTTTATCTACACTTTCTCTAAGTATTTTATTTTCGTTCTTTATCTTATAGTCTTTTACTATACTCTTCATTGTCATAATAATAAAAATATCTGATATAAGAATCATAAATATTATTAAAATTCCATACTCTAAATGATTTCCAACTCCCATTATGACTATCGATATCATTTTAAAAATTGCTATTATGATAAATGTATTCAAAATCAACAATAGTACGATTGGAATACTTATTTTCTCATCATTTTTTCTAGCATTTATAATATACTCATATATAATGACAGAAAAAACAGTTATTAAAATTGATATTACTAATGACTCATAATCAGTTAACCATGTAGCTCTTGTATTTACTACTATTCCATTTTCGATTATTACATTAATCTTTGTTGATAATTTATCTGCTATTTCTTTAATAAATAATTCTACAATTGCAAAAAACGATATTGTTTTTATAAACAATCTTTTTTTAGGTGTACTGTAGTTAATAATAGCATAAATCATGTATATAGCTGTATTTATCAAAAATACAAAACTATTTTGATTTAAGTATTCATAAAGTAAATACTGTAATAAAAATGTTATTACAAAAATACTTATCCAACCAAAAGCCTTAGATTTTTTTCTATCTTCAGTTAAATCCATATCCACTTTTAAAATTAGAAAATATATTACAAACTGAAAATAATTGTATATAATCCAAAAATTATGATGTCCTATATTAATCACCCCCACAGGATAATATTATTAACTACTTTATTTCATTACTTTTTCTATATAATCCATTACTCTTTCTTTCAACTCTTTTATCTTATCTCTGCTGATCATTACCTCATTTCCTGCAACTATAGCAGTTCTTCCTTTTATACTCTCAATCCTAGAAATATTTACAATATATCCTCTATGTACCCTAAAGAACGTCTCTCTATCTAGTTTTTCCTCCATACTTCCTATACTTTCATACACTCTGTACACATTTTTCTCTGTATGTACAAGAAGGTTTCTTCCATAAGTTTCTACAAAAAGTATACTCTCTGTAGGAACAACCACTGTCTTGCCAGTATTCAAATCATTGATGACTATGCTGCTTTCTTTATTCTCATCAATTTCCTCTAAACACTTACCAAAATGTTTACAAAAATCTTCATATCCTATAGGTTTTAGTAAATATCTAAATGCCTTAACCTCGTATCCATCAGCTAAAAAATCGGGAACTGCTGTGATAAATATTATCTGCAACTTTTTGTTCCACTCTCTAATTTTTCTGGCCACATCCATTCCATTAATACCATCCATTTGAATATCTAAAAGAACTATATCCAAATTTTCTCTGTAGCTTTCATCTTTTTCAAATATCTCTAAAAAACTCTCTCCATTCTCAAACTCTTCTACATTATACTTTTTTTGTTCTAAGAATTTTTCGAGAAACTCTTTTAATTTATCTCTATATATCTTTTCATCTTCACAAATTGCTATCGAAATCATTTCTATTCCTCAATTCTTCATAGTCTGTTTAATATAATAATATAATAAACAAAACTATCTTGCAAAAAATAAAAAAGAGGTACCTCGTAGTTTGAGATACCTCATTATTATTTATTTAATTATCTAGTAGCAAATTTTTCAGCTATTTTAACAACTAACTGAGATGCTTTTACCATTGAGCTAACTACTAATAATTCGTTTTTACTGTGGAAGTTTAATCCACCACCGAATAAGTTAGGGCATGGTAATCCCATTTTAGATAATTTAGATCCATCAGTACCACCTCTTATAGGTATAACTACTGGTTCTACATCTAATTCTTTCATAGCTTCTGTAGCTATGTCAACTATATGCATAACTGGTTCTATTTCATCTCTCATGTTGTAGTACTGGTCATGTATTTCTACTGATACTCTACCATTGTATTTTTCAGTTATTTCAGCTATTTTAGCTGCGAAGAATTCTTTTCTTGCTTCGAATTTAGCTTTGTCATGGTCTCTTATTAAGTATATCATTTTAGCTCCATCAACATTTCCGCTTAATTCATTTAAGTGATAGAATCCTTCATATCCTTCAGTAGTTTCTGGTCTTTCATCTTCTGGGAATAATTCCATAACTTTTCCTGCTATGTATAAAGCATTAACCATTTTGTTTTTAGCTGATCCTGGATGAACGTTTTTACCTTTTATAGATACAGTTGCTAAAGCTGCACTGAATGTTTCGAAGTTTAATTCACCTTCTGCTCCACCATCTAATGTATAAGCATATTTAGCACCGAATTTTTCAACGTCGAATTTATCTGCACCAGTTCCTATTTCTTCGTCTGGAGTGAATCCAACTTTTATTTCACCGTGTTTTATTTCTGGATGATTTACTAAGTATTCCATAGCTGTCATTATTGCTGCTATACCAGCTTTGTCATCCCCACCTAGTAATGTAGTACCATCAGTAACTATTATTTCTTCTCCTACAAATCTTTTTAATTCTGGAGTGTCTTCTACAGTAGTAACTACTCCTAGTTCTTCATTTAGAACTATGTCTTTTCCATCGTAGTTTTCTATTATTCTAGGGTTTACGTTTGTTCCTGAAACGTCTTCATTAGTATCCATGTGAGCTATAAATCCTATTGGATCAACACCTTCAGTATTTGCTGGTAATGTAGCCATTAGGTAGCAATGTTCGTCTAAAGAAACATCCTGTAATCCTATTTCTTTTAATTCTGCTTCTAATACTCTAGCTAAATCGAACTGTTTTTCAGTTGATGGACAAGTAGTACTTGATGAATCTGAAGTAGTATCGATTTTAACGTATTTTAATAATCTTTCTAAAACTTTTTCTTTCATAACTTTTACACCTTCCATTAAAAAAATATAAATTTAAGGTTCGCAGATTATCTGTAGAAAACCTTTCTCCTTTAGTATAACAATAAATTCTTAGAAACTCAAACAAAAAAGCTGTTTTTTCCGAAAATTTTTATTATTTTTTTAAGTTTATCATATTGATTTATTTTTATTATATAAATTTATATTTTATAGACTATACTACTTACTCATCAAAACCTTTGAAAAAGATTATAAACAACGCCCAAATGAATAGTATTAACAACATACTTATCGCACTAAAAATTAATCCCATTTGTTCTGGATTTAAAAATATACCGTTCTTTACTATACTCTGTGGGATAAAATAAATTAACCCTGAAATAACTACCAAAACAATTACCTTAAACTGATTGGTTTTGCCCATGCAAATCCCTCCTTTTAAATAAAGTTCGCTATTATTTATATACTATTCTAAGCAAAATAAATAAAGTTTCAATATATTTCAAATATTTGTAATTATTCTGTAATCCTTTCTATATAAATTACAATATCATTACAATCACTCTAAAATACTTACATTAAAATAAAAAAAATATATAATATAGAAAACAATATTTCTACCCCAATAAGACCAGCTATTAAAAGTCAATAGCTGTAATAAAAAAATAATAATATTTTAAA
>UQCY01000015.1 GCA_900539645.1 uncultured Clostridium sp.
AAGAAAAGGAAAGATGTTAAATAATCAATTTGAAGAGTATTATGTGACAATCCTTTTAAGGAGGAAATTTTGAAAAAATTACGAATTGATAGAAAGAACAAAAAAGGCTTTCAGAAATTCGCTGCAGGAGTCATGGCATTAGTAATGACTGTTTCCGGACTGACAATATCGCCAGTCCGGAGCGAAGCTGCAGCTGCAGAGTATGAAATTTATCCGAATCCACAGGTGATTCAATATACGGAAGGTGACTATGTTATCAAAAACGAGGTCAATGTAGTATATGAATCAGGAATCGATCAGGCAACGAAAGATCGATTAGCAGAAGCACTTGCGTTGAAAGACGGGGTAACAGTGACCACATCCGAGTCAATTGAAGAGGGCAAGACGAATATTCTTGTTGGAATTGATGGTTCGGGAGAAGTTGCAGATACTTATGCAAATGAACATGTGAATATGCAGTCAGCGGATTTGTATGAAAAGCTGGACGCCTATGTATTGGATAGTAATGATGATGTGATTACTGTAGTAGGTGCAGACACAGATGCAAGTTATTATGGATTGACGACGTTGTATCATATTTTGAAGCAGATGGATAGTAATACCATCCGGAATTTTCACATTGAGGACTGGGCAGATGTTGCAAGTCGTGGATTTATTGAAGGGTATTATGGAAATCCATGGTCTACAGAAGATAGAATCAATCTTATGAAATGGGGCGGTTATTATAAACTGAATTCCTATTTCTATGCACCGAAAAATGATCCAAAGCATAATGCAAAATGGAGAGAATTATATACAGAAGAGGAACTGAATACATTAATCAGACCTTTGGCAGAAGCTGGGAATGCATCTAAATGCCGTTTTGTGTATGCACTTCATACGTTTATGTATAATCCGGTTAGATTTGACGGCAATTATCAAGCTGATTTAAAAGCTGGAATATTTTACTCTCATCTTCATAATTTAAAAACAGACTTATCTGAATTGTAGGCACATCTAAATTATGCTTAATCTGTAAAGTAGTTATTATAAAATCTGGTTCGTATTCCATAACCTGACTTTCCTCAAAGAACGTAAACATCTTAACTACTTCCATCCTATCTCCAAAGCGGCTATTTAATTTTTCAATACACGGTTTTGAAAGCATCTGATTGTGCGGCATAATCATAACTGCTCTATATTTCTGCACACTGTCTATTCTCTCATATGCAGCTCCAAGATGTAGCGCTAAAAACTCTATCTCTGACTCGTCTATTACATATCCTGTGAATTTTTCTATAACCTTTGCTGAATGTATCGCCATTTCAAATACTAAAGGATATTTACGTTTAATTTCCTTTAAATATAAATTTGTAACATTGACCTTGTTTCTCTGTCTTTCTATAAGTGACCGTATATGTGTTTCAAGACCAACCTTTAAATCCCAGTCCTTAGAAAAATCAACCCCAAAATACTCGGCAATCTGTTCTATTAACCGGTCTATAAGTCTTTTAACCTCTTCCTTATTATTATTTGACTTTCTATAATTTCCTGAACTCTTTCCTAAAAGAAGAAGTGAAAATCTTTTAACTTCGTCATCTACTATCTCAATATTAAGAAGCTTGCTCACCCTTTCAAAAAATTCATAAGACACATGATACTCAGTGCTTTCCATAAGTCTTTCGTCGATATCACTTGTAAGGTAGTTGTGATTTATAATTCTCTCAATCGCAATACCTGCGTGCATCATAATCATAGGAAATGTAGTTTCCCTTATCTTGTAGTCGTACTTCTCACAAACTTCCTCAAAAATATCTTTTATCGCAAGAAGATCAAAATCTGTCCAAAAGTCAGCTATAGAATTTAAGTTCATAAAATTACCATGAGTTTCCTCTGTAAGAAGATACTTATATAACTTTCTCTTATCTATCTCCTCGCCCTCAAGTCTAATATGATTCTTAGATCTAATCAGCTTTAAACTAGGATAATTCTCTATAATCTTTCTTATCTTCTTTAAATCGTTGTCTATAGAATATCCACTAACAAAAACTCTCTCTTGCAGCTGAATCAAATTAATCTCCTTATTTCTAAAAAGAAGCTCCTGAATAATCCAAATACATCTCTCATGTGCTGTCTGCGGAACAATTTCCTTAACCTCTATATCCTGCTTATCCAAAAGAATCTCGTCTATATGATACCCTGCTCTCCTATTAGACTCTATAAGCTGACAATCATAGTATTTATTTATAGCTTCAATATCTGAGCGAATAGTTCTATCGGTAACATTAAGAATCTTTGCAATCTCTTTTCCTGTCATCCAATTATTTGAATCACTCAATATATTTATAACATTCATCTGCCTATTGCTCAGCATACCTATCATCCTTTCCCAAACTTAATTTATATTAGTTATTTATATATATTCATTACTTTTACTAATTTTTATTTTGATTTTTATAAATTCACTAACTTTTTTTTACTCTAGTTCCTATATTAATAATATACTAATACCTTTTCCTAATCTACTATTTCCATTTCCTAACAGACAGGAAAATTCCTAACTCATTAGGAAAAATAAATTCTATATTCTCATAAAATTTACTATATAACGTCCTATTTTTAATAATAAATCTACAAAAAAAGAGACTATTGTAAATATACAACAGTCTCAATGAATTATTTAGAACTAACAAAATAGATCTTCATATGTATTTTTAATTCTATTTAAAGCTTCATTTAATGTAGCTCTTGGGCATCCGATATTGATTCTTACGAATCCTTCTCCGTCCCGTACAAAATAACTTCCAACTACCATAGTTAGATTAGCCTTTATAAAGAAGTCTCTCATTTCTTCTTCATTTGCAAATATTTCTCTAACATCTATCCAAGCAAGGAATGATGATTCTGATTTCATAACTTTTGCTTTAGGCATATTTTTTTCGAAAAAGTCGTAAACTATTTCGAAGTTTCCTGCAACATATACAGTCATCTGATCTAACCACTCTTCACTTTCATTGTAAGCTGCTACTATAGCAGGAACAGCAAACACATTTGGAGAAGTTATTGAGTTGCTTTTTAATCTAGTTAATAAAGTTTCTCTTACTTCTTTGTTTCTTATTACAACATAAGAAGTTTTAAGTCCACCTAGGTTAAATCCTTTATTAGGTGAAACACATACTATACTGTTTTCATGTATTTCAGGATGTGCATTCCATAAAGATGTAAACTTACTTCTATCAAATACTATATCTCTATGTATTTCATCACATACTAAAAGTACATTGTATTTTAGACATAATTCTGACACTCTATATAATTCATCTTTTGTCCATATACGACCAGATGGATTCTGTGGGCTACAGAAAATAAATACTTTTATATTATTAGATTTCATCTGTTCTTCCATATCTTCAAAATCTAAATAATATCTATTATCCACTAATTTTAATGGACTGCAGTATAACTGTCTGCTGTTGTTTTCTACAGCCTCAGCAAAAGGATCATATGCTGGTGTATTTATTAATACTCCCTCTCCTTCCTTAGTATATGCCTGAACTATATAATGAAGAGTTGATACTGTACCAAAAGTAAGTTTTATCCATTCTTTTTCTATATCTACATTGAATCTTCTTTTATTCCAATCTATTACAGCATCGTAGAAATCGTCGCCTACAAATGTATAGCTGTAATCTCCAACCGCTGCTCTTTTTGCGATTGCTTCTTTTATAGCTGGTGAACATTCAAAATCTATATCCGCTAAATCCATAGGAATAGCATCTTCACCTAAGCCGAATTTTTCTTTTAATACATGGTTACTCCATTTTCTACAGTTACCTTCTTTTCTATTTATTACCTTGTCAAAATTATATTCCATATTAATTACTCTCCCAATATTATAAATTCTTTAGTTGTTTTATTAAGCGAAACACCTTTTCCGTCTATTATAACAACATCATCTTCTATTCTAACCCCACCTACATTAGGTATGTAGATTCCTGGTTCACAAGACATAACCATTCCTTCTGTTAGAATATCTTTACTTCTCTGGTTTAGTGTTGGAACTTCACCATCTCCTAGACCTATTCCATGTCCTAGGCCATGATTGAAATATTCACCAAATCCATGCTCTTCTATAATTTGTCTAGCCACGCTGTCGACTTCACTTGCCTTTGCACCTTCTTTAATGGCTGCAATACCTGATGTCTGAGCTTCTAAAACAACATCATATACTTTTTTAATAATTTCAGGAGGCTCTCCTATAGATATAGTACGAGTCATATCTGATTGGTATCCTTCATAAACAACACCAAAATCTATTGTTATTGCTTCATTTCTTTTTAATTTTTTTGTTGTCGGTCTTCCATGAGGCATTGCACCTCTATCACCTGAAACAACTATTGTTTCAAAAGACATTCCACTTGCGCCTTTTTTAAGAGCATGGTATTGAAGTAGAGCTGCTACCTCTAGCTCTGTCATACCTTCTTCTATTACTGAAATAACTTCACTAAATACTTTATCTGTTATCTCGCATGCTTTTTTGATAAGAGCAATCTCATCATCTGATTTGATTGCTCTTGCTTTTCCAAGTTCATTTGTCAATAGAGTAAGATCTAATCCTGCTTCTTTTAACCGGATGTAATCCTGTATAGTCATAGCCTGGCTTTCTATTGCGAGATTTTTTATATTTAGTTCTTCTAATAATTCTAATATACTAGGTATATAAGACCCCTGTGGTACAACTTTTTTAATAAATCCAGTTGTTCTCTTGTCAGCTTCATCTATGTATCTTCCATCTAAAATCTGATATTTTGCATCTTTTGTTATAAGTACATAGACTCCACTTCCAGTAAGTGCACCGACATATCTCTTATTGTTTTTTCCTTTTATTAAAATTGCTTCTGTGTTTAATTCCTCTATTAAATCTCTTAGTTTTTTTACTCTATCGTTCATGGTTTTTAGTCCTCTCTATATAAATTAGAAGTCTAAGTCTAAATCTCCAAGTAAATCTTTATCTTCACTTGAGAATATATCTTTTGTTTCTTCTACTTTTTTAGCTTCTTCAACTTCTTCCTGGCGTTCCATAATCTTGAAGAATGGCCAGTATAATGCAACTGATAATACTAACTGTAATGCATTGACTAATATTGTTCTCCAGTCACCGTTTGTTAAGAATCCTTCTAAGAATACTCCAACGTATGGTGGGTCGAATATTGGTTTATCTAATAATCCCCAGTGCATTAAGAACATTGGTAATGTACCTATTATAGCTCCACCGAATACATGTGGTATGAACATCATTGGGTTTAGTATTATTGGAGCACCGAATAGTATAGGTTCATTTATACCGAATAAAGCTGGGAATAATGAAACTTTACCGATCTGTTTGTATCTTTTGTTTTTAGATAGTAAGCATGCTACTACACATCCTATACTTATACCACATCCTGTGAATCCGAAGAATGCACTTGATGTTCCTGCTGTATAGAAGTGAGGTAATGCCTGTCCAGCCTGCATAGCTGCTATATTTTCTGCTATAAATGTAACCATTATTGGTCTTGTTATTGGACTGAACACTGATGAATGTATTCCGAAGAAGAATATGAAACATATAGCAAAGTTTAATCCAAGAACAGCCCATGGGTTATCCATAGAACCAACTAATGGAGCTAAGAATCTAGTAAGTATCTGTGGTGGTAATTCACCGAATATTGTTAATGATAAGAATCTTGCGACTATAAAAGTTCCACCAACGATTATACTTGTTGGTATTAACTCGAATGATTTAGATACGAAATCTGGTACGCCTTCTGGCATTTTTATTGTAAGGTTTTTAACTTTACAGAAGTTGTATAATTCTACTGAAAGTAAACCTGCTATCATACCTGTAAATAGCCCTTTAGCACCTAAGTTACCTAGGTCTAAAGCACCTTCTGGAGTTATATCTGCAACTAAGAATAAGAATGCGAATGTTGCAAGAGTTATACATCCTGGAATATATAATTTATAATGATTACCTAGGTTATAAGCTATACACATACAAGCATATAAACCTATTAAACCTATTGAAAGTGTTACTGGTAAATCTAATATTGCCGCGTTATTTAATATAAACTGGCTTACTGGGTTGTTTTCCCCAATCATATTTGGTAAAGCTGGAAGTACTGCGAATAAACTTCCTAGTATTGTGAATGGTGTCATCGCAACCATTCCGGCTTTTATCGCACTTAAGTGTCTCTGATTATCTACTTTATGTGCTAATGGCATAAAATACTTATTCATAAATGCTTCAAATTTAGCAAACATATATTCAATCTCCTTTTTTATTCTATTTAATTTTTATTTTCCCATCTGATGTTTTTTGTAAGTTACTAGAGCTAATTTCATAACTGTTGCTCCGTCCATTTTTCCGTAAACGTCTTTATCTATTACAACATAAGGTATATTTCTTGGTTCGCATAAAGATGCTATAAAGTCAGTTTTATGAGAAACCTGAGGTCCTATCATTACTATATCCCAGTTGTCTATTTCACTTTCTAGTGAATCTGCTGGTATAGCAGTGAATGCGAAATCATCTTCGTTTAATTTAGCACTTTCTTTTACTACCTTTTTCATATTCTGCATAAGCATGTTTGTTGAAAATCCACCTGCACAACATAATAATATTTTCATAACTATTATTCCTCCTAAAATTTTGTTTTTATTTTTACTGGATTTTTTTATATTATTTATATTTTAAAAATATAATTAATTTCTAATTTACTTTTGACAAATTTATCTTTCTGATTTATTTGTTTCTAATTTTTTAAGTTCAAATCTTATTCTTCTTCGAAAATATTTATAACTGCTTCTATTATGTCTTTAGCTAACTGAGAAGTCATGTAATGGTCCTGAGCGTGAACCATTAATAAGCTCATTTCTGGGCTTTCCATATCTTCATTTAAGTCCCGTGTTATAAGCTGAGTCTGTATATTGTGAGCTGCTACATCTATTTCTCTAGCTTCTTTTAATAAAGCTCTTGCTCCATCAAAATCTCTTGTTTTAACTTTTTTTAATGCTTCAAAAGCTTTAGCTTTACTTTCCCCTGCTGTAGATATAAGTTCCATTATCTGCATTTCTGTTGACATTTTTTAAAATCTCCTTTTTTAACCAAATTTTCTTATTTTATTATATTTTTCTTTATCTAAATCTAAAATTAATTTAGTATATAGCTCTATAGTATCTTCAAGATCTTTATTACTTACTATTGAGAATGCACAGTGTCCGTATCTTACTGGTATACAAGTAACAACTGCTGCCTTTCCTTCATTTACTAGATGAGCCTCACCTGCATCAGTTCCTCCTGACTGGAACATATCGTGCTGTAACGAAATATCGTTTGCCTCAGCTACATCAATAACGTAATTAACTAATTCCTTGTTTGGAACTAAAGTTCTGTCTCTATGCATAAGCATGATACCCTTATCTATCTGTTTCTGATTTGTGTAATCTCTTACAAATTCATTTTTTGCACATGCAACATCTATTGCGAATACTATGTCTGGGTTTACGAAATAAGTAGCTGTCTTACCACCTCTTATTCCAACTTCTTCACTACTTGTAGCTGCAAAATGTACATTACAGTTTAAATCTTCTTTTTCTAGTCTTTTTAAAACTTCTCCCATAACAAAGCATCCTAATCTATCGTCAAATGCTTTACCAACTAATCTATTTGGTAGGTCGAATTTTTCAAATTCAGTTGAGTATGTAACCATATCTCCAACTCTTATCCCTAGATTTCTTACTTCTTCTTCTGTATAAGCACCGATGTCTGCGTATATATTTTCTGCTTTTCCTTCATTATAAGTAGCATTTATTATAGCAGGTATTTTCTTACCTTCTCTTGTTGTTATTCTTACTCTCTGCGTGAAATGGGCTAAAGGTTTAACACCACCTATATTTATAAGGTGTATCATACCTAATTTATCTATACTTCTTACCATAAATCCTACTTCATCCATGTGAGCACAAAGCATTATGTTTGGTAGGTCTTCACTTTTTATTTTTGAAAATATTATACTTCCTAAACCATCGTATTCTACTTTATCACTATAACCTTTTAATTCGTCTAGCATAACCTTTCTAACTTCGCCTTCATTAGAAGCTATGGCGTCTGCTTCAGACAATTTTTTTAGAAAATCTATATTCATCTTTTATCCTCCTATATATATTTTCAATTTATATATAAATTCTTCATAAGACTGAGATTTATTTAGCATATCCACTATTTCATCACTAGACATTACCTTATCTAAGTATTTAGATATCTGTCTATGTAGTTCTAGATCTCCTTTTTTAAGAGAAACCATAAATATTACCTTTGGAGTTTTTCCTTCACTTTCAATATCTGTCTGAACAAGAGCAACAGATATTAAGTTTTTATTTCCTGTCATCTCTATTGGATGAGGTATTGCAACTCCATTTTTATATATAGTACTTAGGCAAGACTCTCTTTCCCAAACATCATCTGGGAATGTTGGAGAACAAGCTCCTTCATCTACAACATCCTGTGCCATAGTGTATAGAACATCTTTGTAATCCATCTTATCTATTACACATCTAAAATGATTTTTGCTAAATAAGCTTAAAATATACTTCTTAGGATTATTAGCACTTTGCATATGGTCTACAAACATCACACTTTCTTTAATGTTCATATTGTCCAGCTCATCCAAAATTTCGTTTATTAAAATTACCGGAGCATCTATTTTAAATCCTAGCTTTGTTATAGAGAAAATTAAATCTGGTTTAAACTCTATAACCTCTTCTTCATCTAATAATGAGAAGTTTTCTATTATCGCATTTCTAAAAATCTCAGTTAATCTAAGCTTTATTAAAAATGCACTTCCTCCTCCAGATGAACAAACTATTGCTATTCTGTATTTCTTATCAAAGTTGTTCTTTTCTCTCTTTTCAAAAGGAACCGCTATATGAGTAGCTATAAATCCTATTTCATTCTGATCTATTTCTATATCATATTCCTGCTCTATCCTTTTTGATAACTGTATGGCTAAGTTAAAAACTGTAGGGTATTGTTGACTTATTTTTACTGAAAATGGGTTTGATATACTTTGATTATTTTTAGACCTTTCTATTAAAGCAGCTACATGTAAATATAGAAGCTTTAAAAACTCTTTATCTTCTAAAAAACTTGTACTGTATCTCTTGTCCACTTCTTTAAAGTACTCATATATAACTTCCTCTAACTTGCTTTTATCTATTGCAAGAGAAGCAGCTTTCTTATCTTTTGTTTTTTCTCTTATAAGTCTTTTTAGGTAATCATTTTCCCGAGGTGTAAAATAATATCTATTTTCATCAAAGATTCCACTTAATATGCCTTCTAATACTTCATCCTCTTCTTTTTTATCTATCATATATACATCAGAGCTTTTTCTTAAGCTTGTCTTTATATATAGGATAACTAACTGTGATAGTATTTCTTCCAGCTCGGTTATATTTACCTCTAGTGAATATTCATTGAAAATATTTTTTATAGTAGATTTTATATTGACTATCTTAGCTTTACTTACATATGTCATTTTATATTTCATAAAATTTCTATTTTTCTTTACATAAAGCTCTCTGATTAATTTTTGAATTGAATCTATCTGACCTTCTACCTTTAATCCATAATGAGGTTTTCTATCTAACCTCAAATCGTATTTAAGTAGCCTATCATCTATCTTTTTCAAATCATTTTTTATCTGGGATGTACTCACTAAAAACTTATCACTCAAGCTTTCAATTGTTTTGTATCCATCCTTTAGCAATAATTCCACTATAATTGAATCCAATCTTTGTTCCGGACTTTCAACTATATAATCGGGTAATTTTTCTAAGTAAGTTTCAAACTTATTCTTATCTGTTATTTTAAGAATATAACCTAACCTTGTTTTGTATTCCAAACAAAATCCGTTACGCTCATAATCTTTTTCCATATTCTTTATATCGTTTCTTATGGTTCTTGTTGAAACTCCTAATTTTTCTGCAAAATAATCTAATTTTAAGTATCCATCGCTATTAATTAGTTCTTCAAGAATAATACGTTGTCTGATAAGATCACCCCCTTAATTAGTTGTGTCCTTTGTCTTTAAGGTTATTATATTAAAAACATATCCTTTACAAAAGACGATTTTTTTCATTACATATCTTGAAATTTGTATCTCATTACATTTAAAGTTATTCTAAATTAAATTAAATTTTATTATTTAAAACTGTTAGTAAACTTTATTAAATATACATTTTTCATAAAAGAGTATATTTATTTTATTTTCTTATTATATTATACATTTAGCACAGAGTTTACAAAAACATATTTTTTTCACTTTAACTAGGAAAACATTGCCCCATTATTTTTACAAACGCAAATAAATAGTATATCTACTTAAATACCCTAAATTCATACACAAATAGTATGAATTTAGGGTATTTAAAAGGTTGGTTTATTAAATTATGCTCTATTTATTGAGCCACAAACTTCCATTCTTCCTTTAACAAATTCTTTAACAGAGTCACGTCCAGCTGCTCCATATTTTTTAGGGTCTATTACATCTGGGTTTTCAGCTAAAACTTTTTTAACTCCATTACTGAATGCTATTCTAAGTTCAGTTGCATAGTTTACTTTTGCTATACCTCTTCTTATACTTTCTTTTATTGTTTCGTCAGGTATACCAGAACCACCGTGAAGTACTAGTGGAACAGATACAACTTCTCTTATTTCTGATAATCTATCTAAATCTATTTTAGGTTCACCTTTGTATATACCATGAGCAGTACCTATTGCTACAGCTAATGAAGACACGCCTGTTCTTTCAACGAATTCTTTAGCTTCCTGTGGATCTGTGTGAGCATTTCCTTCTCCACCGTCTAAATCATCTTCTTTACCGCCTACTTTACCTAATTCAGCCTCTACTGGTATATCTGATGGTCTACAAGCATCTGCAACTGCTTTAGATACAGCTATATTATCTTCAAATGATTCATGAGAACCATCTATCATTATTGAAGTATATCCAGCTCTAAGTGCTTGCATAGCTAGTTCAAAGCTTGAGCCGTGGTCTAAGTGCATTGCTACTGGTACACTAGCTTTTTCAGCTGCAACCTTAACATTTGCTAAATAATAATCTAAACCTGCGTATTTTACTGTAGATGGAGTAGTCTGTAGTATAACTGGAGAATTTAATTCTTCTGCAGCTCCTATTACAGCCATAACCATTTCCATATTTTCAACATTAAACGCACCTACTGCGTAATGACCTTCCTGCGCTTTTAAAAGCATTTCTTTTGTAGTTACTAATGCCATAACTAAACCTCCTTCAAATTATTCAATCTATCCAATCAAATTTTCTATTTTTCGTATTCGTGTATTATTACACCTTTAACAACTCTATTAACTGTTCCTGTTGGAGATGGAGTATCTGGTTTGTTTCCAACTTTAACTGAAACAAATAGAGATAATGACTGAGCAAACATTATGTAAGGGAATGCAAGGTATGCATCTGGAAGATTAGCGTATTCTTTTTCAAATTCGAATGTTTCCCCAGAGAAGTTTGCTTCATTTTCTACAGATATAGCACAAGTTAATTTTGCTATCTGGTCTGCATTTATTTCTTCAAGTACATCTAAATCGTACTGTCTTGTATATGCATTGTTAGAAACAAATACAAATACTAGAGTATTTTCGTTTATGAATGATTTTGGGCCGTGTCTGAATCCCATTGAAGAATCGTATCCTGTAGCTATTTTACCTGCTGTTAATTCAAGTAATTTTAACTGAGCTTCCTGAGTTAAGGCACCTAATCCGCCTGAACCTAGGTAAACAACTCTATCAAAATCACCTTCTATATATTTATGTACTTCATCTTTTCTTTCTATTACATTTCTTCCCATTTCAACTATTGTTCTTACATATGAGCTTTCTTCGTCTTCATTTAAGTTGTCGAATATAAGCATTGCAGATAACATCATGCAAGAGAAACTACCAGTCATAGCGAATCCCTGGTCATTAGATCTTGCTGGCATTAATAATAAGTAGTTGTGTTCGTCGTTTTTAGTCATCTGTGCTAATTTACCTTTTGGAGCACAAGTTATAGCTAAATGATAGAAATCTTTAACTACCTGTTTTCCTAGGTTAAGAGCTGCTAAACTTTCTGGACTGTTACCACTTCTTGCAAATGATACTAATAAAGTAGGCATATCTTCTTTTAGATAGTCGTAAGGATTTGAAACTATATCAGTTGTAGCTATAGCTTCTATTATCATTTTTTTCTGGTCATTTTTTCTGTTTAAGTAAGGAACTATTGAATTACCTACATAAGCAGAAGTACCAGCACCAGTAAATATTACTCTAAACTGTCCGTGTTTTTCTCCTATGTTAGATATGAATTTATCTAAGTTTTCTTTGTTTTCTTTGTATATTTCGTAAGCTTCAGCCCATAATTCTGGCTGCTGTTTTATTTCTGTTGTTGTTATTATTGCACCTAAATCTTTTAATTTCTGTTCATCGAATTTAAACATTATTCTTCTCCTTTTTATTTTTGGTCTTCATTTGGTAATAAAGTTATAACCAGTTAAGAAAGTAAAAAATATAATCGCCTTTCGAACGATTTTTTTCAAGCTGGTAACTACCACTTTCTATTCATAGAATAATTTATTTATTTTTCTTTGTCAATAGAAAATTTTAAACCTTATCCGTTTTTATTATATAAATAACCTTCTTTTATCGTTTCAATTAAGCTATTTTAGTTACTTCCACTAAGTTTTTGTATTTTTCAACTTCTTCTAATTTAACAAATCCTGTATCTACGTTTAATGCATTACTTATACCACATGCATTTGCAAGTTTTATAGTCTCTTCTAAATCATACCCTCTAAGTATACCTACACTGAATCCTGCTATTGTACTATCTCCACTACCAACAGTATTTACTGCCTCTACTTTTGGAATTTTAACATCGTAAACATTTTTTCCATCTAGGTATATCATTCCATTTTTTCCTAGGGATATGCATACATTTTCTGCACCTAGCTCTAAAAGTTTTTTACCAGCTTCTATTATTTCTTCTCTTGATTCTACATTTACATCTAGTAGCTGTTTTATCTCGTCTGTGTTAGGTTTTATAAGATATGGTTTAGATTTAAGAGCTGCCTTTAAAGCATTTCCAGAAGTATCTAGTACAAACTTAACTCCATTTTTTCTGCATATATTTCCTATTTTTTCGTAGTATTCAACAGGCATATTCTGGCAAAAACTTCCAGATGCAGCTAAAACCTTAGTATCTTTTATAACTTTTTTTAAATCTTCTTCAAATCTTTCTAAATCACTAGCTTCTACAACTGGCCCTTTTTCTAAAAACTCTGTACTAACTTTATTATTTTCTATAATATTTAAGCAGTTTCTAGTTTCAGAATCTATTTTTGTGAATCTATTTTTTATTTCTTTCTTGTCTAACTCATTTTTTATAAATGCACCATTAAATCCACCTAAGAATCCAATTGCCATAGGATCTTCACCAAGAATTTTACACACTTTTGTTACATTTATTCCCTTTCCTCCAGCAGTGGCATTAGATTCGATTACTCTCTGCACTTCACCTATATTTATTTCACTTACTCTATATAATCTATCTATAGATGCATTGAATGTTATTGTAGTAATCATGACTACCTCCCTATTTAATTTTTATTTTAATTTTTTTAATAAGTTTCAATACACAGTGGTTATTACCACTTCTGAATATAAATTATTTCCTCTGTCTTGTCAATAGAAAATAGATTATAATTATTATATTGAGTTTTATATAATTTTATATATTGACATGATAAATTATCTATTTTATAATTCAAATGTGGTTATAACCACTTTAGAGAGAGAGGGTATTATGATAAATAGACAAGATAAAAGACCGATATATGATCAATTAGTTGAAATATTGAGAAACAAAATAGAAACTGAAATGCAGCCAAACGATAGGATGCTATCTGAAAGAAAGATTTGCGATGAATACGGAGTTAGTAGAACAACTGTTAGACTTGCAATGGCGGATTTAGAACATATGGGGTATATATACAAAAGACATGGCAAAGGTACATTTGTATCTGCTCTAAACCAGCAGTCACAAAATCTTATGGACAGCTACAGTTTTACAGATCATATGAAATCTCAGGGCAAAACTCCTACAACAAAGGTTCTTTCATTTGAAATCCTTGAAAGCACTAATTATTTTGCCGAAAAATTAGGTATAACTCCTGGAGATAAGATGATAAAAATAGTTCGTCTTAGACTTGCAGACGATATTCCTATGATGCTTGAAAGAACTTATCTTCCATTCACTGAATTTACAGGATTGACTGAAGAAAAGGTTGTAGAAAGACCTTTATACGAAATATTTAAAGATGATTATAACGAAATAATAAAGGTAGCAGACGAAGAGTTCTCTGCTGGTATTGTATCTGATAAGGAATCTAAACTTTTAGATGTTCCTGTAGATTCAGCATGTTTAAAGCTACTTCGTACTACTTACAATGACAACAATATCGTTATCGAATTTACTCTAAGTGTTGCTAGAAGTGATAAATTTGTGTATAAAATAAGACACGTAAGATAACTAAAATATATTTAAATAAATAAGCATTTAGATTATAAATATTTAGGTAATAAGTGTTTAGATAGATAAATATTAAAATATAGACATATTTAAATAGAGAAGTATTTAGATAGCGATAAAATTTTAAAATTTTTAGGAGGCTGTTTTGAAAACTTATATTTACGCTGATAAATTTTTTATGAATTATGGAATTGAGGAAAATGGATATTTATCTATAATAGACGGTAAATTTGGTCATTTTCAGAAAGAAAAACCTGAGTCTGCTGAAATTGTAGATTTTTCAGGAAAATACATAGCTCCTGGTTTTGTAGATACACACATACATGGGCTTTTAAACTCAGATGTTATGGACAACACTCCAGAAGCAATAAAAACTATATCAAAAGGACTTCTACAGTTTGGTGTAACTAGCTTCTTACCTACTACACTTACTGATTCTGTAGAAAGACTTGATGAATCTGTAGAAAACATCAAAAATGTATACAATGATGTAGAAGGTGCAAAAATACAGGGTATATTCTTAGAAGGTCCTTGTTTCACTGAAAAATATAAAGGTGCTCAGAATAAAAAATACTTTATAAACCCTACTGCAGAAATATTAGACCAGTGGCAGGAAAAATCTGGAAATTTAGTAAAGAAAATAGCTATTGCTCCAGAAAGAGAAGGTGCTGTTGAGTTTGCAGAATATGCAACAAAAAATGGTGTAACTGTTGCACTTGGACACAGTGCTGCTACATTTGAAGAGGCTAAAAGAGTTGTAGGGGCTGGAGCAAATGTATTTGTTCATACATACAACGGTATGAGCCCTCTTACACACAGAGAACCTGGTATGGTAGGGGCTGCTATGGAGCTTAAAAACACATTTGCTGAGCTTATATGCGATGGACATCACGTAAGCCCTGTAGCCGCAAATATTATGATGAATGCTAAAACAAGAGAAAACATAGTACTTATAACAGACTGTATGAGAGCTGGAGCTATGGAAGATGGACAGTATACTCTTGGAGAATTTGATGTAATAGTTGAAAATGGAACAGCAAGACTTTTAACAGGAAGCCTTGCAGGAAGTGTACTTAGCATGAACAATGCAATAAAAAATGTAGTAGATTGGAACATAGCTACACTAGAAGAAGCTATAAAAATGGCATCTTACAACCCAGCAGTTAGTTGCAACATAGACGACAAATGTGGATCTATAAAACCCGGCCTACCTGCCGACTTTGTAGTTATAGACGATTTACTAAATGTATACAATACATACCTAGATGGTGTTTGTAAATACTCAAAATAATGTAAATTTGAATAATAGATATAGATATTAAAACACGATAATAGAAAAACAATATACCTATCATTTTATATTTGTTTTTTATTATAAATTTTTTTCTATTCAGTCATTAAAAATAATGGGAGCTCCAAAAGGGCTCCCATTATTTTTGTGTTATATTTCAAAATCAAATCCACCTATTTGTACTATATCTTTTCCTTCTAATATACTATTATCTGATTTTTCATTTACAAGAACTACACCTTTTTCCTGAGCAAGTATAGATGCTGTAAGTGCATCTACAACAATATCTGCTGGTGCATCTCCTCCAGCACATTTTAATGCAGGATTTACATCCTTATTAAATGAAGAATCTGTTATTCCATCTGAACCTTCTCCAGAAAATCCTCCAGCCTTTATAGCGTCATGTGATGATGTAACATGAGATGATGCTATATTTCCAATTCCATGCTCTCCAACAAAACCACCCTCTTTATGTTCAAATGTTGTAACTGTACTTTCAACATTTACTTTTGATAAACAATTTTTTATTTTTCCACCATCGTTATATCCTACAAATCCTCCTAAACACCAATTTCCTTCTATACTTCCAATTGATACACAGTTATTAAAGATACACTTTTCTGATGATATGCCTATAATTCCTCCATTATTATAACCATTTTTTATTGAAATATTAGTTTCACAGCCTTCAACAGAGCATTTATCAAGCCCGCCTATCATTCCACCAGAAATACTAGATGTATCTATACTTCCTGATACAGTTATATTCTTAAATACTATACTTTTATTATCTGAATCATTATTTAAAGCATATCCTGCAAGAATACCAGAGTAATCATCCTCAGCTAGAATGTGCAATACTCATCAAAATATTCATATAAAAAGCAATCAACCGAAGGTCCTCGCCCCATTTTTAAAAGAAAGAGGGCTAGTGCTTTTATGCATTAGAATATTTACTTTCTGCCAAAGAGGGATTACAAATTCAGTTTTAAGACAATCTGCAGACGACTCGTAACATATAAATGTGTTACACATATGGACGAGTCGTCGAAGCCTGGAGAAAAACTGAATTGTAATCCCTCTATGCGAAAAAAGAGCTAATGCATAATGCACTAGCCCTCTATATCACTTTTTCTATTTGCAAAGTTTTTTGAATTCATCAGCAACGAACTGAACTTTTGTTCCTATTATAACCTGTACAGAAGTTTTTCCTGGTCTTATAACACCAGCTGCTCCTGAGGATTTTATTTTAGCTTCGTCTACTTTTGTACTATCTTTAACTTCTAATCTTAATCTTGTTATACAGTTGTCTATAGATGTTACGTTTTCAGCTCCACCTAAACCTTCTAATATAACCTGAGCCATAGCTGTGAAGTCGTTGTTATCTAAAACTATAGCTTTTTCTGCTTCTACAGTATCTTCTTCTCTACCTGGAGTTGCTAAGTTGAATTTAACTATAACGAATCTGAATACTACATAGTATACAACACCAACTACTAAACCTATTCCTAATAAGTATAATGGGTTTAAAGCTAGAGGAGCTTTGAAACTTAAGAACCAGTCAACGAACCCTGCTGAGAAGTTGAATCCAGCTCTTACTGGTAACATTGCACAAACTGTCATTGATATACCAGTTAATAAAGCGTGAACTAGGTATAATGCTGGAGCTAAGAACATGAATGAGAATTCAAGAGGTTCTGTAACACCTGTGAAGAATGAACTTACTGCTGCAGCTAATAATAATCCGTAAACAGCTTTTTTCTTGCTATCTTTTGCAGTGTGGTACATAGCTAAAGCACCTGCTGGTAAACCAAACATCATAACTGGGAAGAATCCTGTCATGTACATACCTGTTACACCTTTAACTCCTGTTCCACCCCAGAAGTTACCGATATCATTTATACCTGCAACGTCGAACCAGAATACTGAGTTAAGAGCGTGGTGTAATCCTGTTGGTATAAGAAGTCTGTTGAAGAATCCGTATATACCTGCACCTACTCCACCTAAAGATATTATTCCTTCACCAAATGCAACTAGTGCATTGTAAACTGCTGGCCATACGAAGAATAATATAGCAGCTGCTAACATTGAGCAACCTGAAGTAACTATCGCAACACTTCTCTTACCACTGAAGAAAGATAAAGCGTCTGGTAATTTAGTACCTTTGAATTTATTATAGCAAGTTCCACCTATAAGACCAGCTAATATACCTATGAACTGAGTCTGAGTTTTAGTGAAAGCTGCCGCAACCTGATCTTCAGGTATTCCTTTGAACATAGCAACAACTGCTGGAGAAAGTAATGTAGTTATCATTAACCATGATACTAGACCTGCAAGACCTGCAGTACCATCGTTATCATCTGACATACCAACGGCTACCCCTATAGCGAATAAGATACCCATGTTATCTATAAGAGCTCCACCTGATTTTAATAAGAATGCTGCTATTACGTTATTAGCACCCCAACCACTTGGGTCTATCCAATAACCTATACCCATGCATATACTTGCAACAGGAAGTGCAGCAACTGGTAGCATTAAAGCTTTACCTAGTTTCTGTAAATATTTCATCATAAGAAATATTCTCCTTTCATGTATAATTTTTTATTATTTCAGCTCTATTTTTGAGCAAAATAGACATTTTTAATGCTCTAAACCTCTTTGATTTAAAGACTTTTATTTTTTATAATTGCTTTTTACTATTTTTTAGTTATTTTTATTATTTCATCGCCTATGCTAACTGGACCGTACTCTGTTGGTTCAACTGATTCAAAAGCATCTGGGTTACAAACAAGTACTGGGCTTGTTACATCGTATCCAGCTTCTTTTATTTTTTCCATATCGAATTCTACTAAAAGATCTCCAACATTTACTTTCTGTCCAACTTCTACATGGCTTGTGAAGTGCTGTCCCTGTAGGTTTACAGTATCTAATCCTATGTGTATTAGTACTTCAGCTCCATCTTCACTTAATATAGAAACTGCATGTTTTGTAGGGAACATTATTGTTATTTCACCTGCTACTGGAGCTACTACTCTACCTTCAGCTGGTTTTATTCCTACACCTTTTCCTAACATTCCGCTTGCGAAAGTAGGGTCGTTTACTTCTTCTATTGCTATTGTTTCACCGTTTATTGGAGAAACTAATTTACAAGAGTTATCTTTTTTTCCAAATAATTTTTTAAACATCGTTACACCTCAAAATTCTTAATTTTCATCCTCTATTGTAGAAACACGTCTTATATGCACCGCAAGATATACAAGTTCTTCATTTGATATCCTCTGATTATACTGTTTTTCTATATAATCCCTTATCTTTAGTGCGCACTTAAATTCTTCAGGATATTTCATTGCTATCATTTCAGCAAATACATCGTCAGAATCTTTTAACATCTCTCCCATAAATATCCTCTGTGAAAGGAATTTCAGATGTGTAATAAGTCTTGAATAATGTAAGCTTTCTTCATCTAGTTGTATATCAAAAGTATCTGTTACTATTTTTAGTATATCTCCTATAAGAGTAGTTATTTTTAATGCGTCGTTCATCTCTGTGTTGTACTCAGCATTTACTATATGAAGTGCTATATTAGCTGCCTCATCTTCACCCATTTCCACACCTAGTTTTTCTTTTATTAGGTTTATAGCATATTCTCCAATTATATATTCTGGATTATAAAAATGCTTTACTTCCCATAAGAGAGGATTACTAAATTTCATACCATTTTTAAATCTGTACACTGAAAAGCTTATGTGATCTGTCAGAGTTATGTATATGTTCTGATTTAATCTCTTGCCAAGTGTACGTTTTGCGTAGTTTATTATGTCATTAGACACTTTAAAATGCTCAATAGGCAGCTCCTCAATCAAGCGTTTGAATTTATCTATTGCAGATTTTCCATTCATAGTGAATACTTTCTCTACTTTAGATGCATCTATCTCGTCGCCTTCTTTAGCTTTAAATCCTATTCCTTTTCCCATTACAATAATCTCTTTATTCTTTTCGTTGCATGAGCATACAAAATTATTATTTATAACTTTTGTAACTTTCATAAACATTCCTTGCCTTTCCAGATATAATATAAATTCCACATCATACTACTATACCTTAAATAATAATAATAATAATAATAAGATTATCATAACAATAAAAAAAAGACCTAACTTTATACAATACACCTATAGTGCATTCTATAAAATTCGGTCTTGCCTGCTCTACCAGTAACACTCCAAATTGTCATATCCATTTTTCAACTGTATTTAGGATAACATTTTCATAGATTGGTGTCAAGTATTTTGGGCAAACTTTTTCAAATTATTTTCTAATTTGATTCAAGTTATTCTTATTACCTTCATTTTTGTTATAGTTGGCACTTTTTAATATTTTATATTTTCGTTGATTTAATATTATATCTATATTTTTAGTGTTCTATTTTTAGAATAGAAATTTTTCAAATCGATCTACTTCTTCTATGAATTCATTTACAGTAGATACAAATGAATTTACTATACTTTGAGAGTTAAATTTAACTACTTCGTTTTTTATCATTTCAAATTTATAATTTTTATTTACGCCTATTCCCTGGCTCATATTTTTTCCAGAGTGTTTTTCTGCATAGTAGTTGTTTCTCTCGTATATCATGTTTAAAAAAATATCTCTCTCAGCCTCGTTATTTATGTAGATTTGCTCTTCCAAGTCTATTACTATACTGGTAAATCTGTCCTTACCTGTGTGGATTGAAGCCGAGTATTTTAGCCCTTTGTATTTGTTTATAGTCGATACCAAAATTACGCCATTGCTGATTCTAAGTCCACAGTTTTCCACACCATAGCCATTTATTATATCTACTATTTTTTCTGCCATTAATTGGTTTTCGTCGATATTTTTATTCTCTATTGTATCTACCTTTTTTAGCATAATTTAATCACCTTATTATCTATATACTTTCTTTTTCTTCATTTCTTCTAATAATACGTAAACAGTTCCATCGTCTACACATTTGTCTACAACTCCTGGATTAAATATTTCCTGTCTTACAATGCTAGTAAGCATCGCTCTTAAAAGATATGCTCCAGAATCGGCTGCATTTTCTCTGTATAAGTCAGAGTCCATTTCTATGTTGTGAAGGTCTAATGTATCTATATACGCCTTGTCTGTTATCTCAGGAAGGTGAGCTGTATTTATAAGTTTTTCAACTTCTTCTGACATCTCTGGCTGATTAAACATAAACATAGGAACTGGTCTTCCTGTGTCTTCTTTTATTCTTTCTTTGAAGTATTTTATGTCGTCAAATATTTTATCGTAAGCTTTTTTTCTTTCGTTTCTTCTATACATTACGATATATGTGTAATCATTTATTCCTCTTTTTAAATCATCAGGAAGATAAGTGAGTACAAGCTCTTTAGCTTTTTCATCTATTCCGTAGTATGCTTCGGCAATAGATCCTGTAATTGCAGCTATTGTGTCGGTATCTCCACCTATTGTAACTGCAGTTATTACAGCATCTTCAAAACTTTCGCTCTCTAAAAATGCAGCCATTGCCTGAACAACTGCTGTTTCACATAATGCGTCCCTTTTCATTATGTCTGCACTTCTGTAATCTTCTACAGATTTAGATAAGTCGTATCCATATTCTTTTTCTATATATTTCTTTATCGCTTCTTTTTTGCTTCCATTTCTCGCTAGGAATATTGCACTCGCTATTGCCTGAGCACCTTTTATCCCCTCTTCACTGTTGTGTGTAACTTCAGCAGATAATCTTGCGTATATATCAACTTCATTTAGATTGTTTGCAAGCCATCCAACAGAAGATACTCTCATAGCAGATCCGTTTCCTATGCTTTCATAAGGTTCTGGTTTCTGAGAAATTAGCCAATTGCTAAACAATGTTCCATATCCGGCAGTTATGTGGCTTCTTCCAAACATCTGCATATTGTATCTTAGACATAATTTTATTTCTTCTGCAGGTTTGTCAAAAGTCTGAGAAAGAGCTTTTCCAACAGCTACAGTCATTACTGTATCGTCGGTAAATATTTCCCTAACTCTTGGATTTATTTCTATTCCTTCTTTGAATAGTTCGTCGTATTTTTTCTGTACTTCTTCGTATTTAGGGATTGTTAGACCAAAGTCGTATCCATTTCCTAGAATATCCCCAATTATTGCTCCTAACATTTTATTCACTCCTTGCTTTTAGATAGAGGTTCTACTTTCCTCTATTGAATATAATAAGGTTTTCTTTAGCTATAGTAAAGGAATTTTCCAAAATAAAAACTGCTACAAAAATATTGTAACAGCTTAATTACCTTTTCTTATATTATATGCATTGATATTCCAGTTACTATCACACCAGCCATCATATTTCCAACTACAATTCCCAAAAATGCATTTCTTATTCTCATATGTAGTATCGATGCAATTGCTGCAGCAGTCCATGTTCCCGTAGTCGGAAGAGGAACACCTACAAACAGAATAAGTCCTAGAACAGATGCGCTCTTTAACTTCTTCATAGACGACTCTATCTTATTGTCTATTTTTTTAGCTATATTCTTTAAAAAAGAAATCTCTCTTATAAAGTTTAGTATATGTCTAAACGTCAATATTAATGGAATTGCCACTAAGCTAGAGCCTATAACACTTGCAATATACACGCCTATTGGATCTAGGTTCATAGCTATACCAATAGGAATTGCACCCCTCAGCTCTGTAACAGGCATCATTGACAGAAATAATATATTTAAATAATCCAATTTTTTTCTCCTTTATTTTAGTTTTTTATAATTATATTTTTTAACTTTTCTTCTACTCATAAAGTATAACATACACTCTCAGATAATCAAAAAAATACTACCACTTTTAACACTTGTGGTAGTATTTTAAGATATTATTTGTTATATTTTACTAAATTTTATAAAATATAATATTTTTCCTATTACATATGACTTGGTATTATTTCAACCCAGTAGTTATCTGGATCCGCTATAAAGTATATCCCCATAGCTTCATTTTCAAAACATATACATCCCATTTCTTTGTGAAGCTCGTGTGCTGCTTCAAAATCGTCTACTCTTAAAGCTAGATGGAACTCGTTGTCACCTAAGTTGTATGGTCTATCCCAATCTCTTAACCAAGTAAGCTCAAGATTGTGAGGAGTAACGCCATCTCCAAGATATACTATTGTAAAGCTACCATCTTCAGACTCTATTCTGCTAGTTTCTTTTAGTCCTAGTGCTTTTTCATAGAACTCCATACTCTTCTGTAAATCTAATACGTTTATGTTATTGTGTGCAAATGAAAAGTTCATAATTTACCTCCAAATTTTAGTTTTTCTTTATTATATCAAATTTCTATATATTAAATATATATTCAACATTAATTTAATATAGATTTTAATTTTTTTTTATACTTTTTTTTATGTTATAATTAATATCATAAAATAAGTTACAATTTCTAAAGGGGTTTTTAGTTATGAGTTCAATTAAAGATAAAATTATTTCCAATTTTGATAATTTTTCAAAAAACGAAAAAAGAATTGCAACATTCATTATAGATAATTACGATACTATTTCGTATTACAACGGCAATGAAATTGCAGAAAATGCAGATACAAGCAAGGCAACACTTGTTAGATTTAGCCAAAAGATAGGGTACAAAGGATTTATAGAATTAAAGAGAGAAATAAATAATGAGCAATTATCCTCAATTAAGCACAATCCATATGAAACATTTTTGCCAACACCTTGTACAGAGTCTATATTTTCTAATTTGGTGAATGATATAAATAATTTTGAAAAGACGATATCTCCAAATACAATAAAGAAAATAGTTAAATATATAGCAAATGCTTCAGCAGTTTATTTGATAGGATTTGGCTCTGATTCGATTGCTATGAAATATTTATACAATTATCTACCTATATGTGGGATAAAGTGTATCTATACAGATGAACAGGGAGTTAGTTTAAGAGAAAAACTTATCACTCTTTCAAAGCATGATTTAGTGATTATGTCCAATTTTTCAGATATGGAAGACGATGACTATATGGTTGCACGTTATGCAAAAAAAGTCGGAGCAAAGTTTGTTTCTATGACAAATTCTGATATAGTAGGAAACTCTTTAAATGCCGACGCCTATGTTGTAACAAAAGAGTCAGCTGAGACTTTTTACAATTCACCAATTCTATCTATTCTTCTATGTAATATCATACTCTCAGAGCTAAGACATACATACAAAGAAAAGATAGAGCCAGAACTAAAAAAATACAGTGATGCTATTGATTTTATGAAAAATAGTAAAGAAGACCAGTAGCTTTAATCGTGGTAGGTTTAGTAAAATATTAAATAATTATGAAGGGAATTATTCAAATATGAACAATTTTAAGAAAACAATTTGTAATATAGTAGATGAATATCAGCATAATTTTGAAGAAATATCAAATTATTTATT
>UQCY01000016.1 GCA_900539645.1 uncultured Clostridium sp.
GATAAGTCCCGCAGGATTTTAAGTCCTGTGCGTCTGCCAGTTCCGCCACTTCGGCACATATACGTGGCTACGTCCTACTCTCCCAGGGGCCTTCGCCCCAAGTACCATCAGCGATAGAGAGCTTAACTTCTGTGTTCGGAATGGGAACAGGTGTATCCTCCCTTCTATAATAACCACATATTTTTCAGTTGTTACAACGACTTATCGCCGTTGCAAGTATTATATTACCATCTTCTCTATTAATCGTCAATACTTTTTTAAAACTTTTTTCAAATTTTTTAAAAGCTTATTTTACGATAATCTCGAACTGATGAAATATATTCTATAATAAAAAAGGACCAATGTAAAGTATTAATTTTAATTGGTCCATATTTTTATATAATAAATCTATTAATCATTTTAAAATTATTTATAATCTTTTTCAAATTCATTAACAGCATCCATTAATGTAGTTGCCACATATGCTGAAGCAGGTCCTCCACCAAATGCTATAGCTACACCAGCTGCTTCTAATATTTCTTCTTTTGTACAACCAGCTTTAAATGCATTATTTACATGTCCTACTATACAGTATTCGCATCTACTGAAAGCTGCTATACCTACTGCTATAAGTTCTTTAGTTTTTAAATCTACAGCTCCATCTGATAAAACTGCTCCTGCAAACTGTCCAAATCCCTGTGCTATCTCTGGTTTATTTGCAGCGAAATCTGCCATACCTTTTGCTGTTGCTTCTGCCATTGCTCTTACATCTTTCATAGTTAGAACCCCCTAAAAATTATAATCTCTATCTATGAAATTACCACTTGAAAACCTTATTTTCAATACTTTAACCAAAGTATAGTTTTAAATTATAATACTTCTTTCATATATAGACAAAAACTTTTATTCTTTTATTAAATTAATATTTGAACAAAAAAATAAAAAGTGCTACTCAAAAATTGAATAGCACATGCAAAATTTCTATATTTTTTCGTATTCTTTTCTTAATTTTTCTACTACCTTTTTTTCTAATCTCGATACTGTCATCTGTGAGATATTAAGTTCTGTTGCTATAACAGACTGAGTCTTATTATGGAGGAACCTATCTTCTAAAATCTTAACCTCTAACTCATTTAAATTCTGCATAAATCTATTGAGAAAATCTTTTTGCTCTATATTGCCAAAATCTTTTTCTTCAACGCCAACTCTATCAGAAAGAGTAAAATCGTCTTCAGAATCATCTCCACCTGAAGCATCAAGTGATACAGGCTGATAACTATATGAAGCCTCCATAGCCTCAAGAACATCTTCTTCTCTGCATCCTATATACTCAGCTATATCCTTAACTGAAGGATGTCTTTTCTTTTCCTGCTCGATTGCTATCTTAGCATTACTTATTTTCTTACTAAGCTCTTGAATTCTTCTAGGAACTCTCATAGTCCATACTTTATCTCTAAAATACTTTTTAATCTCCCCTATAATAGTCGGAGTTGCAAAACTAGAAAATTCAAATCCCTTGCTAATATCGTATCTATCTATTGCATAAATAAGCGCTAAAGAAGCTACCTGATAGATATCTTCGTAATCTACACCCTTATTTATATATTTTTTAGCAAGTATTCTAGCTAGATAAAGATGTCTTTCTATAAGAATATTTCTTATATCGATATCCTTGTTATCGCTGTACAGTCTAAAAAGCTCTTTTGTATCCATGTCCAGGTAGTTTGCAGCTCCTGCTACACTTTTCATTAAATATCAGCTCCTAAATATTTAGTCATTCTAATAACTGTACCTTCATTTTCTATTGATTCTATACTTACCTCGTCCATTAATGTCTTTATAATAAATAAACCTAAACCACTTTCCTTAGGCATATCTAAATCAGGCTCTTTTATAGCCTCAACATCACAACCTCTTCCGTTGTCTTTTATCTCTATACAAATTCCAGATTCAAACATCTTAAATGTTATAAAAAACTTATCATCGTCACTGTGCTTTATAGCATTAGTACATGCCTCAGAAACAGCAACCTTCATATCTTCTATATCATCTATAGAAAAACCAATTTTATTGGCAATGCCTGAAGTAGTAAGCCTTATAATGCTTACATATTCTGGATTCGAACTTATCTCCATTTTTATAGTTTCATAAGTCAATTTTTATCCCTCCATGTTAAATATTTTATCAAGCCCCGTAATTTCTAATATCTTTCTTACGTTACTTTTAGGATTACTAAGGTATATACCCTTACCATTGACTTTCAATCTTTTTAGCACGCCTACCATTACTCCTAGACCAGTTGAATCAATATACTCTAATTTATCTAAGTCTATTTTTATATTTTGAGAATTTTCATCGACAAGATCATTAAGAGATTTTTTAAATACCTCTGCACTAGAAACATCAAGTTCTCCAATAAGAGCAACATTCCACACATTCTCTTCTAAATTAAAAGATGATTCTATTTTTATCGACATATCACACCTCCAAATTAAAATTATATCCCTTTAAAAATATATTTAATTTTTTATTTATCTTTTTTCTTTTTATTTTTTCTTTTTTTCTTTATAAATCCAAATATATTTATATAACTTCCTATACTAGTAACAGTCTCAACTAAACTGTCTACACTATCTGTTATAGATGCAACATTTTTTACAATTGTATTTATATCTTTTTCATTTTCATCGACTATTCTTGTCGCTCTACTAACAAGTCCATTTGCATTATCTATAGTTTTAGATGCACTGTTTAAAGTCTTTGCTAAATACACAGCAATTATAACCGCAGAAACACCTAGTAAAACTCCACATACCTGCCATCCAATTGCATTCATATTAAAGCTCCTCTTCTTCTTTATCTGTATCTAAAACGATATCGTCATCCATATCGTCTTCAACTTCTTTAAATGTTCTACTTATCACTATATCTTCATCATCTAAATCCACGTCTTCATATCCATCTTCATCTACTTCAAATAAAGTTTCTGAAAAAGTACTCAATCTATTCTTCACAGAATCGAAAGTGTTCTTAACTGTTTCTTCTGGATTTTCTTTTATATCTTCAAATTTTTCTTTTGCGTCCTTTCTAAGCTCAGATCCTTTTTTAGGCGCTAAAAATAGTCCTGCTACAAAACCTACTATAGCACCAAATATCATTAATCCACCTTTTTTGCCGCTCATTGAAAATCAGCTCCTCTCTTTTTTGTATACGATTATTATAACATATAAAGCTATAACTTCATTATAAAAAACTACTTCTATCGTTAACAAAAAATACTTTTATTCTACACTTTTAAAATCTGATTATTATTTAATCTCATAATAAAAGGAGACTCCCACTAAAGGAACCTCCTCTTTATAAACACTACTATTTTGAACTTAACAGTATCTATCCCTAGATGCGTTAAAGTCCTTTTCAATCCAGTCAATTTCCAAAATCTCTATTTTCTTTTCTTCTGCAATCTGTCTTATACTCTCAATATCTTCTTCTTCAATCATTAAAGAAATACCGCAGCATTTGCTAAGTTTTCTAGGCGTCGGAGCTATGACTGCTTTTATTTTTGCATTATTTAGTTCTTTTTTTAACCTCATACCATTTTCATGGTTGTTAAAAAGCACATAATACTGTTTCATTTACATCATTTCCTTTGCTCTACAAAGAACATCTCGTTCCTTTTGATAATATACTATTATTCTATCAATAATATATTATTTTTCAAGCATTTCTATAAATGCACTTACTCTTGTTCTCATCTGCTGAGCATCACTATCTGTGTAGTCAGTTTCTATTCCAAGAACTGGTATACCTGCTTTTTTAAGTTCTCTTTCTACTAGGAATCCTTCAACATCGTAAGTACTGCAGAATTTTAAGTTAACATCTATAACACCGTCAACATTGTATTCTTTAGCATATCTTATTATATCGTCTATTCTAGCTCTGTTTGGAGTGAAGCATGCACAGTTTATACTCATATATCTATTAGCAAGAGCATCTATCTGTCCATCTAAATCTGTCTGAGTTTCGTCTACTAAGTTTTCGAAATATCTAGCACCAGTACACATTTCTTCACATACAACTGCTCCACCGCTAGTTTCTATTATGTTGTGTATTTTCCAGTTTGGTATAGCTAAAGGAGTACCAGTTAGAAGTATTCTCTTAGTTCCTTCTGGGAATACACTTACACCTTCTTCTACTCTCTTTTCTAATTCGTCGCAAAGTTTGTTAGTCATCTGAGTAAAACGAGTTGGATCATCGTAGAATGCTATCTGAGATATTAATAATACGTCTTTACCACTTATTGGTAATTTTTCATTTTTTCTTAATTCATATAGACGTTTAAGAGCTCTTCTCTTATCGTTTATAAGTTTTATGCTTTCTCCTAAGCTTTCTGCTGTTACTTCATTTCCAGTTACTTCCTCAACAACTTTTTTGAAGTCTTTTATTTCTTCAGCCCAAGCTTTTATATCTTTTTCTCTCTTCATCTGAGGTAAATCCATTACATGAACAGGGACATCTTCAGCTAATATTTCCCATGCTTTTTTCTTTCCATCACAAGTAGTTTCTCCAACGTACATATCTGCTATACGGAAGAATGGACATGTTCTATCTAATCTAGCACCTACTGATGCTTTTATTAATGGACATGTATTAGATGGAAGAACTTTTTCTCCACCTGGTACCCAGAACTGAGAACCACCGCAAAGACCTGTAGCTATTGCTTTAGCTGCAAATACTATTTCATCTGGAACATAAACGCAGAAAGTACCGAATACTTTTCCACCATTTTTCTGATGTTCAACTAGTTCTGCTGGTCTAACACCATGTATTTCAGACACTACGAAATCATAGTAATCCATTGATTCTGGACGGTTTTCCTGAGATAAATAAACATCTCCAAAAGCCTGAGGTAATACTTCACATAATTGGTCATGAGTTTCAAGATCCATACCTAGATCTTCCCACATTTTATGATAATCTGCCATTTCAAAAATCCCCCTTAAAAACATAATTCTTTAGATATTTACTAACTAAATCTATTCAAAATATCTGACATTTTTAATTTAACACATTTCCTTTATGATTTTCAATTGAAGTCGTTGAAAACACTATTGTTTATCGGTATATCTATTTATAATGATATAGATTAATCCTATACCAGACTTTTATAGTCTATTTTGATGTGTTGACTAATTTTTCGATAATATCTATACTATTTTTGTAAACGTTTTATTGTTGAATAAAATGTTTATACTTATAGTCAAAGGGGGAGAAAAGTTATGACTAAATATAGTAAAGTTCCAGTATTTGAAAACGGAATGGCTCAGCCTGTATTTCCTTTCACTGATGGGAAAACAGGAGAAAATTATGATCCAACTACTTCAGAAATAGTAAGATACTGTGTATATGTTGAATCAGATTACGATATGGATGGAGATGGAAAAAGAGACCTTATAAAAACTCTTATTCAGGTTCCAAGAAGTGCTATTGAAGGAAACTACAAAGCAGCATCTTTATTCGAAGCTCGTCCATACTGTGCAGGTGTAAACGAAGATGGCTACGACCACATGAAAGAAGTTGCAGAAAAAAAATACAGAAAATTTGACTTTGCAGACCTTAAAAAAGAAGTACCTGCTCGTATACCTACAGGTTCTATAAGTGCTATGGATCTTGCATTAAAGTCAAATGCTTCTGATTGGTACTACAAAGACAAAGGAAATAACGACAGCATGGTATATGAAAACCTTGAAAACTTCAACTACTACCTTGTTCGTGGTTTCGCAGTAATAATAAGTGCAGGTTTTGGAGCTCTTGGCTCAGATGGATTTAACTTTGTTGGCTCTGAATTTGAAAGAGATGCTTTCAAATCTGTTGTTGAATGGCTTCATGGAGATCGTGTTGCTTATGCAGATAGAGAAGGTACAATAGAAACAAAAGCTGATTGGTCAAATGGAAATGTAGCAATGACAGGTAGATCTTATGCAGGAACTATGCCTTTTGCTGTTGCAACAACAGGTGTTGAAGGTCTTAAAACAATAGTTCCAGTTGCAGGAATATCTGACTGGTACAGCCAGCAGAATATGCAGGGTTCTCAGCGTTATTGGCCAAAAGAAGTATTAAATAGCTTCCTTGCTTACTTCTGCTCAAGTAGATACAACGATGAAACATTATCTGAAAAAGAATTAGATGATATAGCTGCATTCCACCATGAGCTTAGTCTTCAGCAGTTAAGCTGTGGTTCTGACTACAACGAAGAATTCTGGGGTGCTGGAAACTACCGTCTAAACTACGATAAGATAAAATGTACTGCTTTAATAGTTCAGGGATTAAACGATGAAAATGTTTCTACAAAACAGTTTGAAATGATGTATAAAGCATATAAAAAATCTGGACAAACAGTTAAAACAATAGTTCATCAGGGACCACATATAACTCCTACTATGGCAAATAAAAACTACGGTATCCTTATAGATGGAAACTTCTACGATGATATAGTAAATAAATGGATATCTCATTATCTATACGACTTAGACAACTGTGCAGAAGAAATGCCAGAAGTTTTAGTTCAGACAAACTACGACCAGAATAAATGGGAAGCTTGTGATTCTTGGGAAACTGCATTCTCTATGAAACTAGAAAGTGCTGAATCTGGTGTATCTGTAATAGATACTGATTGGGAAGCAGCTGGTGTTTGTGCTGAAAACTTTGACGAAGTTATGAGTCTTAAATCTTCAAATATGAATAAACGCTTTGTAACAGCTCCTCTTGATGAAGAACTTACTATACAGGGAACTGTTCATCTAAACTTAAAAGCTGCATTAAAAGATGGGGATATAGAAAATGACTTCAATCCTGAAAACAGAAACGATGCCGATTCTTTAACTATGAAACTTGGCGATTCTAAAGTTACTGGTAGAATGGATGATGTTAAATTAGTTGCTATGCTATACGATGTATGTGATGAAAAATTTGACAGTATACAGACAGTAGATCCAGAAAGAAATATAATACCTGTTGTAAAAGTTCAGGAAAATGGTGTAATAAATGGTGGAGATTTACCAGCATTTGACCTTTGTGAATTTGAAACTGTTCATAAAAACTACCGCCCAATAACTCGTGCTTATGCAGACCTTTGCAATCCAGAAGCTGGATATGAACCAGAAACTGCTGTAAACAGCATAGAGCTTAAAAAAGGCGAATACCACGAATACAACATATATCTAAATGCAACTAGATATACTGTTAAACCTGGACACAGTCTTGCACTTGTTATAACAACAGAAGACCCTGTAAACTGTTTAATACACAAAACTTACTCAGTTGAAATAGATAACGCTTCTGTAAATGCAACTGTTCCTGTAACAGCAGAAAGCAGCAACCTAAAAACAACTATAAAATAATATATTAAACACATAATAAAAAGGGTTATGCTCGATTAAAAGCATAACCCTTTAACTTTTTATTTATTCTTCTGTTTCATCTTCTTCATCAGTAGTTATTTTTGCAATAGATACTATATTTACTTCTTCATCTACATTCATAAGTTTAACACCGCTAGTTACTCTTCCAAATATAGATATTTCATTTACTTTGATTCTTATTAATACTCCATCAGAGTTTATTATCATCATTTCATCGTCTTCAGCTACCATTTCAGCTCCGACTATTGAACCAGTTTTTTCAGATATATTATAAGTTTTTATACCTTTACCAGCTCTTATCTGACTTCTGTATTCTTCAAGATCAGTTCTCTTTCCAAATCCATTTTCACTTACTACAAGCATATCAGTACCTTCACTAGCTAAGCTCATAGATACAACAGTATCTCCTTCGCCAAGTGTAATACCTTTAACACCCATAGCAGTTCTTCCCATATCTCTAACGTCTTTTTCAGAGAATCTTATAGACATACCATTTCTAGTTACAAGCATAACATCCTGATCCCCATCAGTTAATTTAACTCCTATAACCTCGTCGCCTTCTTTAAGACCTATTGATATTAATCCAGATTTATTGATATTTTTGAAGTCACTTATCTTAGTCTTTTTAACCATACCCTTCTTAGTAGCTATTAGAAGGAATTTATTTTCTTCTTTACCATCTACATCTATTAGAGTTGCTATTTTTTCTCCAGGTCCAAGCTGAAGTAGATTAACTATTGCAGTTCCCTTAGCCTGTCTCTTTCCTTCTGGTATTTCATATGCATTTAATCTAAATACTCTACCTCTATTAGTGAAGAATAATAATCTACTGTGAGTAGTTGTACTTATTAGGTGTTTTACGAAATCTTCTTCTCTTGTTGTAAGAGCAGATATTCCTCTTCCACCTCTCTTCTGGCTTCTGTAAGTATCAGCAGGAAGTCTTTTTATATATCCAAAGTGAGTAAGAGTTATAGCTATTTCTTCCTCATCTATAAGGTCTATAACATCTATTTCACCTTCAGCATGCTGAATTTCAGTTCTTCTTTCGTCAGTGTATTTATTTTTTATTTCTATTATTTCATCTTTAATTACTCCAAGTAATACTTCTTCGCTTGCAAGTATTTCTTTTAATTCAGCTATTTTTTTCATTAATTCGTCGTATTCAGCGTCTATTTTTTCTCTTTCTAATCCTGTAAGTCTGTTAAGTCTCATTTCAAGGATAGCCTGAGCCTGAATTTCTGTTAGACCGAATCTTTCAATTAATTTTTCTTTAGCTTCTGAAGAAGTTTTTGAAGATCTTATTGTTTCTATTACAGCATCTATATTATCTAGTGCTATCTTTAAACCTTCTAATATATGAGCTCTAGCTTCAGCTTTATTTAGCTCGTATTTAGTTCTTCTTGTTACAACATCTTTCTGATGTTCTATGTAGTAGTGAAGAACTTCTTTAAGATTTAAACATTTTGGCTCTCCATTTACAAGTGCTATCATAATAACACTTATAGTTTCTTCCATCTGAGAATGTTTGTATAGATTGTTTAAGATGATGTTTGCATTTACATCTCTCTTAAGCTCTATAACTATTCTCATACCATTTCTATTACTTTCATCTCTAAGGTCTGATATACCTTCGATTTTCTTGTCTTTTACAAGTTCAGCTATTCTTTCAACTAATCTCGCTTTATTTACCTGGTATGGTATTTCTGTTACAACTATCTGCTGTTTTCCTTTTGGAAGTTCTTCTATTTCAGCTCTAGCTCTAACTTTTATCTTACCTCTACCTGTTCTGTAGGCTTCTTTTATGCTTTCAGTTCCCATTATTATTGCACCAGTTGGGAAGTCTGGACCTTTTACATAAGCCATTAATTCTTCAACATCTGAGTCTGGTTTATCTATTAGATGAACTGTTGCATCTATTACCTCTCCTAAATTGTGAGGAGGTATAGATGTAGCCATACCAACTGCTATACCATTAGATCCATTTACTAATAGGTTAGGGAATCTTGCTGGTAACACTAATGGTTCTTTTAAAGATTCATCAAAGTTTGGTCCAAAGTCTACAGTTTCTTTATCTATATCTCTAAGTAATTCTAGTGATAATTTACTCATTCTGGCTTCAGTATAACGCATCGCAGCTGGTGAATCCCCATCTACTGAACCAAAGTTCCCATGACCATCAACTAGAGGCACTCTTGTTGAGAAGTCCTGAGCCATTTTAACCATTGCCATATATACTGAACTATCACCATGTGGGTGGTACTTACCTAGAACGTCCCCGACAATACGGGCTGATTTTCTATATGGTTTATCTGGAGAAAGATTTAATTCATTCATAGAATATAATATTCTTCTATGAACTGGTTTTAATCCATCTCTTACATCTGGAAGAGCACGCCCGACGATAACGCTCATTGAGTATTCTATGTAAGATTTTTTCATCTCACTAGCTATTTCTATCGGAAGTATTCTGCTAGTATTTTTTTCGTCCTGCATTTTTTATCTCCTCTCCTATACGTCTAGATTTCTAACATATTTTGCATTTTCCTGTATGAATTCTCTTCTTGGAGCAACTTTATCTCCCATAAGCATAGAGAATATTTCATCAGCTATTGCAGCATCTTCTATAGTAACCTGTAGAAGAGTTCTTGTTTCTGGGTTCATTGTTGTATCCCAAAGCTGTTCTGGGTTCATTTCCCCAAGCCCTTTATATCTCTGTATATCGTATTTATCTCTACCTATTTCATTAAGTAGGTCGTCTAATTCTTTATCTGAGTATACATAGTATTCTTTCTTCTGTTTAGTAACCTTGTATAGAGGTGGCTGTGCAGCATACACATATCCCTCTTCTATTAAAGGTCTCATATATCTGAAGAAGAATGTTAATAATAGTGTTCTGATGTGCGCACCATCGACATCGGCATCGGTCATTATTATGATTTTATGATATCTAGCTTTTTCTAAATCAAAATCATTACCTATACCACATCCGTAAGCAGTTATCATATTTTTTATTTCATCAGAAGCTAATATTTTATCTAATCTTGATTTTTCAACATTTAAAATTTTACCTCTTAAAGGAAGTATAGCCTGAGTATTTCTATCTCTACCCTGTTTTGCAGAACCACCGGCAGAATCCCCTTCGACTAAGAATATTTCACTCTTAGACGGGTCTTTTTCTGAGCAGTCTGCAAGTTTTCCTGGTAGAGAAGTACTTTCAAGTACGCTTTTTCTTCTAGTTAATTCTCTTGCTCTCTTAGCCGCTTCTCTAGCTCTCTGTGCTCTTAAAGCTTTATCAACTATAACTTTTGCTGTATTTGGATTTTCTTCAAGGAATGATCCTAATTCTTCAACAGTAACTCCATCTACTATACCTCTCATGAAAGTATTACCAAGTTTTGTCTTTGTCTGACCTTCAAACTGAGGATCTGGAAGTTTTACAGATACAACAGCTGTAAGACCTTCTCTTATATCTTCTCCTGAAAGATTAGAATCTTTATCTTTTAAAGCCCCATTTCTCTTAGCGTATTCATTTATAGTTTTTGTAAGAGCAGCTTTAAATCCTGCAAGGTGTGAACCACCTTCGTGAGTATTTATATTATTTGCAAATGAATATATATTTTCTGTATATCCATCTGTGTACTGCATAGCTATTTCAACTAAGCAATCATCCACTTTTTTATCTATATATACTATATCTTCGTGTATTCCTGTTCTAGATTTATTAAGGAATTTAACGTATTCAACAAGACCTCCTGTATAATGGAAATCTCTATATTTTTCTTTACCTTCTCTTTTATCCTCAAATATTATTTTTATTCCTTTATTTAAGAATGAAAGCTCTCTAAGTCTGTATTCAAGAGTATCGAAGCTAAACTCTATCTCATCAAAAATTTCTGCATCAGGCATAAATGATATTATAGTACCTGTATGATCTGACTCTCCAACTACTTCTAACTTAGTCTGAGGATTTCCTTTTTTGTATTCCTGTCTATAAGCCTTTCCATCTCTGTGAACTTCAGCCACTAGCCATTCAGAAAGCGCATTAACAACAGAAACCCCAACACCGTGAAGACCTCCAGATACCTTGTATCCTCCACCGCCAAATTTACCACCGGCATGAAGAACAGTAAGTACTGTTTCAAGAGTTGATAATCCAGTTTTTGGATGAACCTCTACTGGTATCCCCCTACCGTCATCTTCTACAGTTATACTTCCATCTGCATTTATAGCAACATATATTTTTGAGCAATTTCCAGCAAGTGCCTCATCTATACTGTTGTCTACTACTTCGTACACTAAATGATGTAGTCCTCTAGGACCAGTTGATCCAATGTACATTCCAGGTCTTTTTCTAACGGCTTCTAAACCTTCAAGAACCTGAATTTGACTTGCACCGTATTCCTGTTTCATTTAATTTCCTCCATTCTCCGTTTTAACTACTTTTCCATTATCTATATAAAAAACTGTAGTATTATTCATATCTAGTACATTTTTATGTAGATACTCAGCAGTTGTAATAAACATTTGAACATCTTTTAGATTGTCGACTAAAAGCTTCTGCCTTTTTTCATCGAGTTCACTAAAAACATCGTCCAAAATCAGAAGTGGGTATTCTCCAACCTCTCTATTGATAAGCTCTATTTCAGATAATTTCAACGATATAGATGCAGTCCTCTGCTGCCCCTGAGAACCATAAAGTCTAACATCTAGTCCATTTATCTGAATTAAAATATCGTCTTTATGAATCCCATATCCACTGATTCTCATATCTAAATCGTGTTTTCTCTTATCTTTTAAAATACTAAGAAACTTATCTTTTACACTAGATTCCTCATCTAGTTGAATCTGACTTTTATAAATAACATTCAAATCCTCTTTATTATCTGTCAATCTAGAGTGCATATCTTTAGAAATTTCGGCAATTCTTTCAATAAATTTCTTTCTAAACATAAAAATTTTACTTCCATAATCTGCCAAACTCTCATCGTATACATCTAAGAGATTTAAATCTGGATTTATATTTTTTAAAAGCTTGTTTCTATTCGCCAAAATTTTATTGTAACCAGTTAAAAGACCATAATATCCAGGCACAATCTGGCTTATTTCCCTATCTATAAAGCTTCTTCTTATTTTAGGACCGTCTTTAACCAATCTCAAATCTTCAGGCGAAAAAATAACGACATTTATATTTCCCAAAAGCTCAGCTAATTTTATAATAGGTATTTTATTTACCTTTATTCCTTTCTTAGCCTTATTTATAGCTATTTCAACCATTCCTTTTCTGTCATTTTTTTCATAACCACCTCCGACATAGAGATTTTCTGTATTAAATTTAATAAGTTCTCTATCTCTATTTGTTCTAAATGATTTTCCAAATGCCAATAAGTAAATAGCTTCTGCTATATTGGTCTTTCCCTGACCATTAGAGCCTAGTAATAGGTTTATTCTATCGTTAAATTCGATATATAGCTTGTCGTAATTTCTATAATTAACCAATTGAAGATTTTTTAGTTTCACAAAAACTCTCCTCTATTCTGCTACAACTTTTATCATTTCGCCTTCAACCTCGATAACATCTCCGTCAAAAAGCTTTTTACCTCTTCTTGTTTCAATTTCTCCATTAACTTTTACAAGCTCTTCTGCTATAAGAAATTTAGCGTGCCCACCTGTAGATGCTATATCTGCAAGTTTAAGTGCTTGATCAAGTTTTATGTATTCAGAATCTATTTTGATTTCTATCATACTCGATCCTCCTTTAAAAAATATAAACGGTAAATCATAATATACCTAATTATATAATTATACCATATTTTTAAAATTTATTCACTATTGACTAAAATAGCCTTGTTTATATATATTGCCCTTTAAACTCGATTTAATAGCCTTATAATTATATTTTTATATACTACCTCGAGCCTGTTAATTATAAAACATATGTTCTTGAAATTTTTAAAATAAAAGCAGCTAAAATAAATTAATTTTTTAGCTGCTTTTTATAAACTTTTTAAAATTTTATTTATTACATATTAGAAGACATTCTTACAGGAAGAAGTAGGTAAGTATAGTCTATTTCATCGACTGGTTTTACTATACAAGGATTTACATTTGTTGTAAATTCTATGTATATTTCTTCGCTGTCTATATATCTAAGACCTTCCATTAAATATCTTGAGTTGAAAGCTATATCTAAGTATTCTCCTTCAAGCTCTAACGCAACTTCTTCATAAACATTACCTCTGTCAGTATTTGAAGTTATAACCATTGCATCATCTCTTATAGATAATTTTATAAGGTTATTTCTTTCTGACTGAGAAAGAAGTGATGCTCTTTCTATACTGTTTAAAAGTGCTTTTGATTTTAATTTTACTCTAGAATTATATTCTTTTGGAAGAAGTCTACTATAATCTATAAAATCTCCTTCTAATAATCTAGTTACTACTTTTGTATCTCCTAGCATAAATACGGCATTTTTTTCAGAGAATCCTACATTTATGCTTCCTTCACCTGTCATTAAACTATTTATATCTACTAGTGTTTTTCCAGGTATTATAACTTTTATATCTTTTGTAAAGCTGTCTATAGGGCAACTTCTAACTGCTAATCTATATCCATCTATAGCAACAAGACTTGCTTTTCCGTTTTCAGCTTCTAAAAGCTCTCCCATTAAAACAGGTTTTGTCTGATCCTGAGATATAGCAAAAGATGTCTGTTTTATCATATCTTTTAGTAATTCCTGAGGAATAGAATACATTTCACTTTCTTCTACATCTGAAAAGGCTGGATATTCTTCTGCTGAGTGTCCTTTTATAGTAAATCTAGAATTTTCACAGTAGATATGTACGTTGTTATTTGCATCAGTTTCTATCTGAACAAATGAATCAGGTAATTTTCTAACTATGTCTCCAAATAGTTTTGCATCAAGTACTATTTTTCCATCTTCTTCTATTTCAGATTGAACAAAAGTTTCTATTCTTATCTCTGCATCAGATCCAGTAAGTTTTAAAGCTCCATTCTCAGTTGATAATAGGATACCTTTTAATAGCTCTATTGTAGTTCTGCTGTTTATAGCTTTTTGAACTATACCTATCTTTTGAGATAAAATTTTCTGATTGCATATAAGTTTCATTTTTTTCCTCCTTAGTTGTTTTGTGGATATCTTTTTTACCCTTAAAACTAAATAAATATATAAGAAACTTAGTAGTAATAGTAGTAGGGGCTGTTATTAATGTTGATAATGTCGATAGATATTTAAATTTCAATAAAAAAACCTGTAGATAGTTTGTGAATATCTCTCTTAATAATAGCTGATTAAAATGTTGATAAAATATGGATAAAATTTATTAACATTTTATTCTATATTTATCAACAAGAATAATGTTGATAGATTTTACCAACATCATTTATTAAAAATCTACTTTTATCTACTATAGCATCGTTTCGATATTTAATTTTATCCTTTTAAATCATTTATTATTTTTTCAACCTTTAATTTTAGGTCTATGTTTTCTTTTAAGTCCTTACTTATCTTATCGCAAGCATGTATTACAGTAGTATGATCTCTTCCGCCAAACTCTTCTCCTATTTTAGGTAGAGAAAGATCTGTTAAATCCCTAGATAAATACATTGCTATCTGTCTAGGATATGCTATTGCTCTAGTTCTTTTTTTAGAATTGAAGTCTTCCATTTTTATATCAAAAACTTCAGCGACTTTTTCTTTGATTCTAACTACATTGATTTCAGATGTATTATAAGATACGATTATATCTTTTAATGCTTCAGTTGCTACTTCAAGAGAAACTTTCTTTTTAGTAAGTGAAGAATAGGCCATTACTCGAGTAAGTGCACCTTCAAGCTCTCTTATGTTGGATTTTACATTTTTAGCTATATAATCAGTTACCTCATCTGGAACCTCAGTATTGTCCATCTGTGCTTTTTTTCTAAGTATTGCTATTCTAGTTTCAAAATCTGGTGGCTGAATATCAGTTATTAGACCCATTTCGAATCTAGATCTAAGTCTTTCCTCTAGTGTAGGTATATCTTTTGGCGGTCTATCACTAGAGATTATTATCTGTTTGTTTGCTTCGTGAAGAGTATTAAATGTATGGAAGAATTCTTCCTGAGTTCTTTCTTTACCAGCTATAAACTGGACATCGTCTATTAAAAGAACATCTACATTTCTATACTTATTTCTAAATTCTTCGTTTTTATCGTCCTTTATAGAGTTTACAAGCTCATTTGTAAATTTTTCAGAAGAAACATATACAACCTTTTGAGTGCTATCCGCTTCTAATATATGATGCCCAATAGCCTGCATAAGGTGAGTTTTACCAAGACCAACACCTCCATAAAGGAATAGAGGGTTGTAAGATTTTGCTGGAGATTCAGCTACTGCAACACATGCAGCATGGGCAAAACTATTACTGTTTCCTATAACAAAAGTATCAAAAGTATACTTTGGATTTAGATTGCTTTCATATTTAGTAGGAGCCTTTGGAGTTTTTGCTACAGAATCTTTAGGATTTGAATCCATCTCTTTTAGTATAGAATCCATTTCTTTTTCATTATCTAAAACTACTATTTTTATATCTTTAGCAGTTACTTCTTTTACAACACCAGCAAGTATAGAGCTGTATCTGTTGTTTAAAATATCTTTATTAAAATCGCTGTTAGCACAAAGATATAATGTATCGTTGTGTAATAAAAGCGGCTTTACAGTAGCAAAAAATGCTTTAAAGGCTGCAGCTGAAACTTCACCTTTTAAAATTTGAAGTACTTTTTCCCACAGAGAATTGATGTCCATATTTGTATCCTCCAATTTCCGTTGCTTAGTTTTCAACATTATTATCAACAAATTTTGTGTGGATATTAAAAAAATATATAATATGTTGATATTGCTGAAATATTGTTGATAAATGTTATATAAAATAAAAAAATGGATGTGAGTAAAAAAATATAAACAATATTGTTTATATAGTTATAAAGATTTTAAACACATCTAAAATATTGAAATAATAACGTTTTTTGATGAGCGATTAAAATTTATACACAGACATATCCACAGACTGTGCATAACTGTTGATATGTTAATAACATTTATCAACATAATTAACAAGTATTATTATAATATCAAAATAACAATGAAACTTCAATAACTTATCCACAATATAAAATCTTAAAAAATATATTTTATCAACAAGTAAATTTTAGAAAAATTTATTTCATTTTTTATTGAAGAAAATGTTTATAAAAAAGGGGTTGAAAGCTGTCGGTGTATTTTGGTAATATAAAGGAAACTTTTAAATATTTGAGTTGAAATCTTATACAAATAAAAGAGGTAGATTTATAAGTGAAAAGTTATATTAAATAGATATATTAATATTGTAAAAATTCTTTAGTGTAACTTGAAAAATTCGTTGACAACAACCATTAAAGTAATTATAATAATATGTGTTATGTTTACTTTGAGGGTAAAAGTATATTTTTTATAAATGGAAATTAATGTGAAAGGCGGTGCTATAGAATGAAAAGAACTTATCAACCAAAGAAAAGACAGAGAAAAAAAGAACACGGATTCAGAAAAAGAATGAGATCTGCTAACGGAAGAAACGTGTTAAGAAGAAGAAGAGCTAAAGGAAGAAAGAGATTAACTCATTAATTAAAAAAGGCCGCTTATAGAGTGGCTTTTTTTGTAAAATTTATCGAGTTAAACTGTGTTTATTGGAGGAAATTATGGAATTTAATAACACTAAAGGTATTAGGAAAGACTACGAATTTAGAAAAATATATAAACACGGTAAATCTTTTGCAAATAAATATTTAGTAGTCTATATATTAAAAAATAAAACTGATCAAACTAGAATAGGTATTTCTATATCTAAAAAAGTAGGAAATGCAGTAACTAGGAATAGAATCAGAAGATTGATAAAAGAAACCTATCGATTAAATATCGATGAAAATATAAAGAAAGGCTATGATTTAGTATTTATTTCCAGAGTAGCTGCTAAAGATGCAACTTATAAAGATATTGAAAAAGCAATGAATCATTTAATGAGAAAAAATAAGCTTTTAAATGAATAAGGAGGTCTTATAGATTGGATAAAATAAGGAATTATATAGATAAAATAGGTAAACTTCTTGCAAAAGGATGTATAGGTTTAGTGAGATTTTATCAAAAATATATATCACCTTTAAAAGGTCCAACGTGTAGATTTTACCCTACCTGTTCACAATACTCTATAGAAGCGTTTAAGAAATATGGATTTTTAAAAGGATTATATTTGACAATAAGAAGAGTTTTAAAATGTCATCCTTTTCATCCAGGTGGTTACGATCCATTGAAATAAATCTATTTTGTAGGAGGTACAAGAAGTGACCAATTTAATAGGAAAATTATTTGGAAACATTCTAGGGGCAATATATAGCTTTACAGGAAGCTATGGTATAGCAATTATACTATTTACTTTCTTAGTTAAATTACTATTAATGCCACTTACAATCAAGCAGACAAAATCTACTGTTGCAATGCAGGAGATAACACCAAGAGTTAATGAAATACAGGAAAAATATAAAAATAATCCTGAAAGACAGAACAGAGAAATAATGGAACTATATCAAAGAGCAAATATAAATCCTATGGCAGGATGTTTACCTCTACTTATACAGTTCCCTATATTAATAGGACTATTTAACTTACTAAAAGATCCAGTAGGTCTAGGAGCATTTGCTAGTCAGGCTGCTTTTAATCAAGCTAATGGACAGTTCTTATGGATGCAAAATCTTACTAATCCAGACACTATATTAGCTATATTATCAGGAGCGAGTGCATTTATAATGCAGAAAATAATGACTCCAAAAGAACAGGTTAACGGTCAGATGAAAATGATGACTTATATGATGGCAGGTTTATCATTATACTGGGGATTCATATTCCCAGCAGGTCTTACTTTATACTGGACAATAAGTAATGTATTCGCTATATTACAGCAGGTAATAGTAACAAAACCTCTAAAAGCTAAATTTGAAGCTGACATGAAGGAGGCTAGTAAAAATGGCAAAAAAAATAAAAATAAAAAGTAAATCAAGAGAAGAAGCTATAAAAAAAGCTCTTTCAGACCTTAATGTATCAGAAGATGATATTGAAGTTGTAGAGCTAGAAGCTCCAAGTAAAGGATTTTTAGGATTTATAGGATCTAAAGAAGGTCTTTATGAAATAACTGTTATAGAAAAAGAAACAGACGTTGCTAAATCATTTATAGAAACACTTCTAAAAAATGCAAAAGTAAATGCCGATGTTGAAGTTAAACAGGAAGACAACCTTATAAAAGTAAATATAAAAGGTGATGAAGCAGCTTGTTTAATAGGTAGAAGAGGAGATACTCTTGATTCTATCCAGTTCTTAACAGGATTAGCTTTAAACAAAATAAACAAAGATTCTCATACTAGAGTACTTGTAGATATAGAAAACTACAGAGAAAAGAGAGAAGAATCTCTAGTAAGATATGCTAATAAAATGGCTAGAGAAGTAGCTAAAACTAAAAAAACAAAAAAACTTGACTATATGAATCCATATGAAAGAAGAATAATACATTCAGCTCTTCAAAATGACAGATATGTTATAACATATAGTGAAGGAACTGATCCATATAGAAGATTAGTAATAGAATACAAAAGATAAATAAAAATATTGCCTCCTATGTTATAGGAGGTTTTATTTTTGGTATAATAGTATATATATTTTTTAAAATCGCAAAGAGGTGATAAATTTGTTTATAGATGATACAATAGCGGCAATTGCAACAGCACCTGGAGAAGGTGGAATCGGGATAATAAGAATAAGTGGACCAAAATCACTAGAAGTTGCTGAAGAGATATTCTTCTCAATGTCAGGAAAGAAAATCTCTGAATACCCAGCTAGAACTTTAATCTTCGGAAATATAAAAGATGGAGATAAAAAAATAGACGAGGTTTTAGTTGCATATATGAAAGGACCAAATTCTTATACAGCAGAAGATGTTATAGAAATAAACTGCCATGGTGGGTTTATTTCTGTAAAAAGAATATTAGAATTAGTACTTTCTAAAGATGTAAGACTTGCAGAAGCAGGAGAGTTTACAAAGAGAGCATTTTTAAATGGAAGAATAGACTTATCTCAGGCAGAAGCGGTAATAGATGTAATAAATGCAAAAACAGATAAGGCGCATGAAGTAGCTGAAAACCAGCTTGATGGATCTCTATCTAATAGAATAAGAGAATTTAGAGAAAAAGTAACTGAACTATTAGCACAGGTTGAAGTTGCTATAGACTATCCAGAAGAAGACATAGAATTTATAGCATATACTACTCTAGAAGAAAAAACTAGAGAATTAAATAAAGATATTAAAAAATTATATGAAACATCAGAAAGCGGAAAAATATTTAGAGAAGGTCTAAAAACTGTAATAGTTGGTAAGCCAAATGTTGGTAAATCATCTCTTCTAAACAGTATCCTTGGTGAAAATAGAGCAATAGTAACGGATATACCCGGAACAACTAGAGATGTTATAGAAGAATTTGTAAATATAAAAGGCATACCTCTAAAAATAGTAGATACTGCAGGAATCAGAGAAACAGACGATGTAGTTGAAAAAATAGGTGTTGAAAAATCAATGGCATCATTTGATACAGCAGACCTAATAATAATGGTTGTGGACTCTTCATCAGAACTATCTGAAGAAGATAGAGAAATACTAGAAAAAGTACAGGGTAAAGAAACAATCCTTCTACTTAACAAAACCGACCTACCTCAAGTAATAGACGAAGAAGAAGTAAAAAAATATGTAAATGAAGAAAATATAATTAAAATATCTGCACTTCATAATGAAGGTATAGAGAATGTACATGACAGAATAGAAGCTATGGTCTACAAAGGAGATATAAAAAGCTCTTCAAATGTTATAATAACAAACTCTAGACATAAAGATGCACTTTATAGAGCAATGAAATCTGCAGAGGATGCTATGAGAGCAATAGAAGATAGAATGCCTCTTGATTTTGTTGAAGTTGACTTAAAAAATATATGGGATTATCTAGGATATATAAACGGAGATACAGTAAGTGAAGATTTACTAGACAATATATTCCATAATTTCTGTATAGGAAAATAATTATTATAAACGACTAAATTAGTTGAAAAATATAGGCAAAATTTGCTTTTTATATAAAGGTTTTTCATGGAACATTTGTAGAACAAAGTGTAATGAAAAATTAGAACGTATATATTATATAAGTATATAAGAAAGGTGGAAAAAGATGAGAAAATTTGAAGCTGAAAGCTACGATATAGTAGTTGTCGGAGCTGGACATGCTGGATGTGAAGCTGCACTTGCTTCTGCAAGAATGGGACACAAAACAGCTATGATAACAATGTCACTAGATTCTATAGCTGCACTTGCCTGTAACCCTTCAATAGGTGGAACAGGAAAAGGACATCTAGTTAGAGAAATAGATGCACTTGGTGGAGAAATGGGGCTAAATATAGATAAAACATTTATCCAGAGTAGAATGTTAAATACTGCAAAAGGGCCTGCAGTACACTCTTTAAGAACTCAGGCAGATAAATTTAGATACCATGAAGAAATGAAAAAAACTATAGAAAATCAGGAAAATCTTGATTTAATAATGGATGAAGTTGTAGAAATAGCTCACGATGGACAGACTGTAACAGGTGTAATAACTAGAATGGGAGCTATATACAGAGCAAAGGCTACAATACTTGCTACAGGGGTATATTTAAACTCAAAAATATTTATAGGTGAAGTCTCATTTAATGAAGGACCAAATGCATTAGGATATGCAGCATATCTAACAGATAGCTTAAAAGAACTTGGACTTAGAATGAGAAGATTTAAAACTGGAACACCTTGTAGAGTACATAGAGACAGTGTAGATTTTTCAAAAATGGATAGACAGGATGGAGATGCAAAAATAGTTCCGTTCTCATTTATGAACGATAAAATAGAAAGAGAACAGGTTCCATGCTACCTAACTAGAACTACTGCTGAAACAAAACAGATGATAGAAGAAAATATAAAAAGATCTGCAATGTATGGTGGGGAAATAGAAGGTGTTGGCCCTAGATACTGTCCATCAATAGAGGATAAAATAGTGAGATTTTCAGACAAAGAAACTCATCAGATATTCATAGAACCAGAAGGACTAAATACAAAAGAAATGTACGTTCAGGGACTTTCTACAAGTTTACCTTTTGAAATACAGAAGGATATGTATAAGACTGTATTAGGTCTTGAAAATGTAAAAGTAATGAGACCTGCTTATGCAATCGAGTATGATTGTATAGACCCAACACAGCTAAAATTAAATCTTGAAATAAAAGGTGTAGAAAACTTATTCAGTGCTGGTCAGTTCAACGGAACATCTGGATATGAAGAAGCTGCAGCACAGGGACTAATTGCTGGTATAAATGCAGTTAGAAAAATAGAAGGTAAAGAACCATTTACACTAGATAGATCAGAAGCCTATATAGGTGTTCTTTTAGACGACCTTGTAACAAAAGGTACTAATGAACCTTATAGAATGATGACTTCTAGATGCGAGTATAGATTATATCTAAGACAGGACAATGCGGATATGAGACTTACTGAAAAAGGGTATGAAATAGGTCTTGTAACTGAAGAAAGATATAATAAATACCTAGCTAAAAAAGAAATGGTAGAAAAAGAATTTGAAAGACTAAAAGAAGTTAGAGTAACTCCAAAAGAGTCAAATGAAATAATGGAAGCTCATGGATTTACTAAGTTAAATGTAGGATTATCTTTATACGAATTCTTAAAAAGACCAGAAGTAGATTATGAATTAATAGAAGAATTAGGAAAAGGTGCTGGAGATGATGTACCTGACTATGTAAAAGAGCAGTGCGTAATAGTAACTAAATACGAAGGATACATAGATAAACAGTTAAAACAGATAGATCAGTTTAAAAAGCTAGAAAGCAAAAAACTAAGTGAATCAATAAATTACTCTGAAATAGAAGGACTAAGACTAGAAGCTAGACAGAAACTAGATGCTATAAAACCAAACTCTGTAGGTCAGGCATCTAGAATATCTGGGGTTTCTCCAGCAGATATATCTGTACTTCTTGTATACCTTGAGCAGATGAGAAGAGGTAAGAAAAATGACTAATGTAAATAGAGAGCTATTAAAAAAAGGAATAGAAGAATTTGGTCTAACAGCAGATGATAAAACATTAGATAGATTTAGAATGTACAGGGAACTTCTTGCTGAATGGAACCGGAAAATGAATCTAACAGGAATAGACGATGAAAAAGGAACATATATAAAACACTTCCTAGATTCTGTATCTGCTGTACAAGGTGGATATATAAAAGACGGAATGTCTATAATAGATGTAGGTACAGGTGCGGGATTCCCAGGAGTTCCTCTAAAAGTATGCTTAAAAAACACAAAAGTAACTTTACTAGATTCTTTAAACAAAAGAATAAACTTCCTTCAGGAAGTATGTAATCAGTTAGAGCTTGAAGATGTAGAATTTATCCATGGTAGAGCAGAAGACTTTGGAAAAAATCCAGAATACAGAGAACAGTACGATATAGCTACAGCTAGAGCAGTTGCTGGACTTCCAATACTAATGGAATTTTGCGTACCATTTATAAAAGTTGGAGGATACTTTGTATGTTTAAAAGGACCTAATGCTGACTTAGAGCTTGAAGAATCTAAAAAAGCTATGGAAGTTCTTGGGATAGAATTTGTTGAAAAGCTAGATATAAAGCTACCAGAGACAGATTTAAATCACAATATACTAGTATTCAAAAAAGTATCTGAAACACCTTCAAAATATCCGAGAAAAGCTGGTAAACCGGCAAAATCACCGATAAAATAATTTCCCGGAAAATAATTCTATAGAGTAAGAGAGGATAATTATGGGAGAAAAAAAGATAATAGAAGTAGAAATAGACAGCATATTACCAAATCCATATCAGCCTAGACTTCACTTTTCTGATGCTGCACTAAAGGAATTAGCTGAATCTATAAAAGTGCATGGAATTATACAGCCTATAACTGTTAGAAAAAAAGACGACCATTACGAAATAGTTGCTGGTGAAAGAAGATTTAGAGCATCTAAATTAGCAGGACTTGAAAAAGTACCAGTTATAATAACAGATATGGATGATGAAGCATCTGCAGTAGTTGCGATGCTTGAAAACTTACAGAGAGAAGATTTAGACTATCTAGAAGAAGCTATAGGATATAGCAACTTAATAAAGGAATATGGATTTACACAGCAGCAGCTTGCTGAAAAACTGGGAAAAAGCCAGTCTACAATAGCCAACAAAATAAGACTTTTAAAACTTCCTGAGCATATAAGAAACGAAGCTATGGAAAAAGGCTTATCAGAAAGACATACAAGAGCACTTCTAAAGCTTTTAAAATTAGATGATGAGGTAATAATCAGAAAAGCAATAGACAAGATATCTAAAAATCAGATGACAGTTAAAAAAGCTGAGGCTATGATAAAAGATATTCTTGAAAATCCTAAAGACAAGCCAAAGATAGAAGAAGAGCCACCTAAAAGAAATATGAAGGCTATGATAAATATGAGAATATACCTAAATACTATCAAACAGGCATATGATATGATAAAAAATACTGGAGTAGATGCTCAGTATAAAGAAGTTGAAAAAGACGATTATGTCGATGTAATTGTAAGAATACCAAAAAGAAAATAAATGAAAATGAAAAGTAACTATAAAAAATATTTTGTAGTTACTTTTTTTGTTTAAATGATATAATACTTTAATTTATTTAAAAATAAAAAATAATAAAAAATTAATAAATATAATTAATAAATAAAAGATAAAAATAGTTTTTTTTTTTTTTTTTTT
>UQCY01000017.1 GCA_900539645.1 uncultured Clostridium sp.
TACTTGGGGCGAAGGCCCCTGGGAGAGTAGGACGTAGCCACGTAATCTTTTTTTTTACAAAAAATTAATTGAGGGCAAATCTATGAATGAAAATAATAATGAACTTTTTATAAATAATGGATTAAATAAGATAGTAGATGAAAAAGTAGTATCGTTTCATATGCCAGGACATAAAAATGGAAAGCTTTATAATAAATTAGAATATACTAACATACTAGAGAACATTTATAAGAATGATACTACAGAAATTCCAGGAACGGATAATTTACATTCACCAGAAGATATAATAAAGAACAGTATATTAAGGGCGCAGAAAGTATTTAAAAGTGGCAAAACATATTATTTAATAAATGGAAGTACATGTGGTATTGAAGCAGCTATAATGGCAATGTGTTCTCCAAAAGATAAGTTAATTCTTAGTAGAGACTCTCATCAATCTGCGGTAAATGGATGCATATTAGGTGATATAGTTCCTATATATATAAAATCAAAAATAGATAAATACACAAATATTCAAAGAGGTAATTCATTTGATGATGTAAAAAAAGAAATAGATGAAAATCAAGATGCAAAAGTACTTTTCTTAACTTATCCAACATACTATGGGATAACATTTGAACTTAAGAAAATGATAGACTATGCTCACAGCAAAGGTATTATAGTTATAATAGATGAGGCACATGGAGCTCATTTAGGGCTTAGTGAAAAGCTTCCTAAAACTGCCTTGGAATGTGGTGCAGATATAGTCATACAGAGTACACATAAAACACTACCAGCATTTACGCAATCTTCTATGATGCATATATCAAAGGATGCGTTGGAGAGCGGAAGAGTGGATACAGATAGAATAGAAAAAATGCTTAAAATAACTGAAACATCAAGTCCTTCGTATATATTAATGCAGTCATTAGAAATCGCAGTTGATATATATGAAAAATACGGAAAAGAATTGATGGAAGAGCTTTTAGAAAATATAGATGAGTTTAAGAAAAATATAGATAAAATAAAAAAGGATACAAATAAATTAGAAAATAAAAACGTAGAGTTTTTCAATATACATAATGAAAATGATCTAACAAAAGTATTTATATCAAGCTTAGAAGTAGGATTAACTGGATACGAATTTGAAGAAATACTTAGAAAAGAGCATAATATACAAGCCGAGTTATCAAACTATTCTGGAGCACTGATGATAACTACAGTAGGAAATGAAAAAGAAGACTTTGAAAAACTTGAAAATGCGCTTGTAGAGATATATAAAAAATCATTAAAAGAAAATCTTAAAAAAATCGAGTCTGTAGATTATCCTTATGAAATAATACCAGAAAGAAAGTTAACTCCGAGGGAAGCCTTCTACAAAATAGATAGAAAAAATGTTAAAATAGAAGAGTCTATAGGAAAAATTTGTGGTGAAAACATAGTTCCATATCCTCCTGGAGTATGTATGATTGCTGCTGGAGAAATAATTCCACAGAAAATAATGGAATACCTAAAATACTGCAAACAAGAAGGAATGGAAATAACAGGAGTGAAAGATCCAGACTTTAAATATATCCAAATAATAGACTAATCAAACTACTACGGAGATGCTAAAAATGAAAGGAAAACTAATAATAATAGAGAGTGGTTCAGATGCTAGTGGTAAGGCCACACAGTCAGAAGAACTACTAAAAAAATTAACTGCAGATGGATACAATGTAAGAAAAGTAGAATATCCAAACTATAAATCTGAATCATCTACACTTGTAAAAATGTATCTAAGAGGTGACTTTGGTAAAAATGCAGATGATGTAGATGCGTACATAGCTTCTACATTCTTCACAGCTGATAGATATGCCTCATTTAAGACTGAATGGGAGGAATTTTACCGTTCAGGAGGAATAGTAATAGCTGATAGATATACAACATCAAATATGGTTCATCAAGCCTCTAAAATGGAAATAGAAGAACGTGACAAGTATTTAGATTGGCTAGAAGATTACGAATACAATCTATTCAAAATTCCTAGACCTGATGAAGTGATTTTCTTAAATGTACCAGTTGACTACAGCATAAAGCTAATGGAAAACAGAAAAAACAAATTTACAGGTGAAGATGAAAAAGATATACATGAAAGCGATAAAAACTATCTTAGAAAAACATACAACAACTCTCTTTATATAGCAGATAAGTATAATTGGAAACGAGTTGAATGTGTAAAAGATGAACAACTTAGAACAATAGAAGATATAAGTGACGAAATATATGAAATAGTAAAAAAAATACTATAAATAAAAATGGAGGTGAGCTCGATTGTATTTTGACCAAATAAAAGGACAAGATTTTGCAAAAAGATATATAACAAATGCAATGAATAAAAACATGCTAAACAATGCATACATATTCGAAGGAATAAAAGGCATAGGTAAAAAAACTTTTGCTAGAGAATTTGCCAAAATACTTATAGGAGTATCTCCAGAAAACAGTCCAGACTTTAACGTAATAGCTAAAGAAGAAGGATCACATAGGATAAAAATAGAAAAAATAAGAAAAATGAAAGAGGACGTATACGAAAAGCCTATTTCAGACTATAAAATATATGTAATAGAAAATGCAGAACTAATGAGTGAAGAAGCTCAAAATGCAATATTAAAAACGATAGAAGAACCTCCAGGATATGCTATATTTATTTTAATAGCAGAGAATAAAGAAGCTCTTCTAAACACTATAAAATCTAGATGCGACATAGTAAAATTTGTTCCGCTATCTAATGATATAGTAAAAAATCATCTCATAGAAAACTTAGAATTAGATGAAGAGTATGCCAAAATGTGTGCTAATTTCTCAAAAGGGAGCATAACCAGAGCAATAGAGCTTGCTAATGATGAAGAATTTAAAGAGATGAGGGAGTTTATACAGAATTGTATATCCATAATATCTGAAAAGAAAAAACTAGATATAGAAAGATTGGCTGATGATGTTGAAAAATATGAAAATCAGATTATGAATTTCCTAGATATTATGGTAAACTATTTTAGAGATATAATAATGTTTAAAGAAGGAATAAACCTTCTTACAAATACAGATAGAATAACATTTATTGAGAATATGTCTGAGAAAATAAATGGTTCTCAAATAGCTAAAATTATTGATATAATAGAAGATACCAAAAAGAAGCTAAAAGGATTTTGTAGCTTTAAAATGAGTATTCAGGTTATGTTTTTAAATATATACGAGGTGATTAAATGATAAAAATAGTAGGAGTAAGATTTAAAAAAGCTGGTAAAATTTACTATTTTGACCCAGCTGGACTTGATATAGAAGTAAATCAGGATGTAATAGTTGAAACAGCTAGAGGTCTTGAATTTGGACATGTTGTAGTTGGTGGAAAAGAGATATCAGAAGAAGAACTAGTATCTCCATTAAAACCAATAATAAGAATTGCAACAGAAGAAGATAAAAAAGTATACGATGAAAACAAAGAAAAAGCAAAAGATACATTTGTACTATGCCAGGAAAAAATAAAAGAGCATGGACTTACAATGTGCCTTATAGACTGTGAATATACATTTGACAGAAATAAACTTATATTCTACTTCACAGCAGAAGGAAGAATAGACTTCAGAGAGCTTGTAAAGGACTTAGCATCTATATTCAAAACAAGAATAGAATTAAGACAGATAGGTGTAAGAGATGAAGCTAAATCAATAGGTGGTCTTGGTCCTTGTGGAAGAAAACTTTGCTGCTCAGCTTGGTTAGGAGATTTCCAGCCGGTTTCTATAAAAATGGCAAAGGATCAGAGCTTATCTTTAAATCCAACAAAAATATCTGGAATATGTGGAAGATTATTCTGCTGCTTAAAATACGAACACGATGTATATGCAGAAGCACTTGAAAAACTTCCTGTAGTTGGTGCATTAGTTCAGACTGCAGAAGGAAAAGGTAAGGTAATAGAAGTAAATCCTCTTCTTGAACAGGTTAGAGTAGAATTCCAGGATAAGACTATAAGAGTTTATCTAAAAGACGATGTGCAGACATTAAAAGAACCTAGAAGAGAAAGAAATGGCGAATACATAGACGCCGAAACAATGAAAGAACTAAAAAGACTAGAAGATTAGTTTACGATTTAAACTGCCCAAAAGAGAATACTCTTTAAAATTGGGCAGTTTTTTTAAACTAAAAATAAAATTGAGAAAGGAAAACTTTTCAATGAACGTTGATATAAAAGAACAGGAGAGAGTGGACGACCTACAGCTAAAAGGTCTTAAAATAATTCAAAATACAGATGGATTCTGCTTTGGAACTGATGCGGTGCTACTTGCAAACTTTGCTAGGGTAAAAAATGGAGCAAGAGTAGCTGACTTAGGGACAGGAACGGGGATAATTCCTCTTATAATATACGGGAAAAACAATGTAGAAAAAATATATGGTGTTGAAATACAGGAAGAGGTCTTTGAAATGGCGTCTAGAACTGTAAAAATGAACGAAATAGAGGATAAAATAGAGATAGTAAATGCAGATTTAAAAGAAATAAAAGAAGTACTTCCTCAAAATACATTTGACGTTGTAACATCAAATCCACCGTATATGCATAGTGATGGTGTGAAAAATCCAAACGATAAAAAAATGATATCTAGACACGAGGTAAAATGCAATCTAGATGATGTTATAAAGGCTGCGTCAATACTACTAAAAGAAAGAGGAAAATTCTTCATGATACACAGACCTACAAGACTTATAGACATAGTTACAATAGGTAGAAAATATAGATTAGAGCCTAAAATAATGAGATTTATACATCCAAGAGCTGATAAAGCCCCAAATCTATTGCTAGTTGAATTTACAAAAGGAGGAAAACCAGATTTAAAGATAATGGATCCTCTTTATATATACGACAAAGATGGAAACTACACTAAAGAAATACTGGATATCTACTCAGAAGACTACAAGACTCCTAGTAGATAAGCCAACTTTGCAGATATAGAAAATTTGAATAAAAAATTTGTAAAAAGGAGACGAAAATGGCAGGAAAATTATACATATGCCCAACACCAATAGGGAACTTAGAAGACATTACATATAGAACATTGAGAATACTAAATGAAGTTGATTTAATAGCAGCTGAGGACACAAGACACAGTCTACAGCTATTAAATCACTTTGACATATCAAAACCACTTACAAGCTATCACGAGCACAATAAGGACTCAAAGGGAGGATATCTAATAACAAAATTATTAGAAGGAGAAAACATAGCTTTAATAAGTGATGCAGGAATGCCTGGAATATCAGATCCAGGGCAGGATATAATCGCTGAGGCTATAGAAAATAATATAGAAATAGAAGTACTTCCAGGAGCGACTGCATTTGTAACGGCACTTGTTGGATCTGGAATGGATACGCATAAATTTGTATTTGAAGGATTCCTAGACAGAGATAAAAAACTTAGAAGAAAAAGATTAGAAGAAATAAAAAACGAAAAAAGAACAATAATATTCTATGAATCGCCACACAGATTAAAAGAAACTTTGAAGGATATGCTAAAATATCTTGGAAATAGAAAAATTGCCGTAAATAGAGAGCTTACTAAAAAATATCAAGAAATAATAAGAGAAGATATAGAAACTGTCATAGAAATATTCAATAATAGAGAAGTAAAAGGAGAATTTGTTCTAATTGTAGAAGGATTTTCAGGTGAAGTGGAAGAAGTAGGAAAATATGACGAATTAAATGAAAGAGAATATGTTATCCAATTAATGGAAGAGGGTATAAATAAAAAAGACGCTATAAAAATAGTATGTAAGGATAGAAAGCTAAAGAAAGATATAGTTTATAAACAGGTACTAGATTTATAAAATAAACCGTCTAATACGATTTGAGGTGGTTTTATGGAGAAAATAAGAAGGAAATTTCTTGAAGCATTAAAAGCACAAAATACTTCTGAAATTATAGAGCAGATGGATAGAGATGGAGAGCTAGAAAAAATATTTCCACACATAATAGAAATGAAAAAAATTGGGAAATGTAGATATCACGTTGTAGACAGCTTTACACACTCTATGAATGCTCTTAAAGAACTTGAAAAAGTGATAAACGAGAGATTTTTCCCAAATCATCTTGTAGAATTTGTAAGAGATGATATTGAAACTCAAGTAGATGATGAGTTTAAAAAGGTAGAGCTTTTGAAGTTAGCCACTTTTTTACACGATATGGGTAAGCCTAAAAGTATGACCATTGGAGAAGATGGAAATGCTCATTTTAAAGGACATGAAAAAGTAGGAGCAGATATGCTTCATGATGTTATCGTCGACTTTGGAATAAGTGAAAGATCAGAGGAAATAGTGCACAGATACATAGAATACCATATGATGTTGCTAGAATTTTATAAAAATGACAATATGGGCAAAAAAGTGCTCTATAAAGCATTCAGAAAAGTTGGAGCTGATATAGCTGGTGTTATGATTATAGGTTATTCAGATGTCGTATGCACCAGAAGGCTAATATACGAAAATGAAAACTACGGCGTTCTTAGAACGTACATAGACTACGCTCTTACAAGCTACTACTATAGATTTGACGAAGAAGCGAATTAGTGTAGGGAATAAATCAAATAAAATGGATAAAAAATAAAAGCTGATGATTTCATCAGCTTTTTTAATATCCAAATTAAAAATAAATTAATTATAGAATAGATTTTGCCTGTATAGGAGTTGATAATATAACAGATGTTTTTGTTGAACCTATTTTTTTGATGCTGTCTATAACATTTTCTAATTCCTGCATATCACGTACAAGAACTTTTAAAAGAGAACAGTCATCACCTGTTATATGATGGCATTCAACTATTCTTGGGTCGCTTTTTGCATTTTCTAAAAATTCAGCATAACTTTGGCTACCAGGAAGTGAAATATGTATAAATGCTTTTATATTTCTTCCAAGAGCATCTGGATTTATTATTGCTTTATAGCCAGATATTATACCACAGTTTTCAAGTCTTTTTATTCTCTCTGAAACCGCTGGAGAAGTTAAGCCAATAAGCTTACCTAAATCCTTCATAGAAATTCTACCATCTTCCTGAAGTATTTCAATTATTTTTCTATCTGTTTCGTCTAATTTTTTAACTGTGTTTTCCATAAACACTCCTCCTTTGTATAATTTATATACCTATAATATCTTGTAATAACGTCCTTTGATTTATAAAGCTTTAATATGCAAAAATAAATAAAAGATAGATAAATTAAGTATTTATTGTTAGATATGTAAAAAAATAACCCCTATAATTATAATAAAGCATAATATTTATAAAGTTTCAAGAGTAATTTGAAGAAAAAAGTAAAAAAATTTAAAAAAATGTAAAAAAACCTTTGATATTACAAGTAATTGGTTATGAAATAAAAATTTTGAAAAATGACATTCATTTTTAAAAGAAAAAGTATTTCTATTTTGCATAGTTGTAAAGATAAATAAATTGACAATAGCTGATAAATTGGATAAAATTAAAGTAATTGCAAAAGAATTCAATAAATTAAAAGCGATGAAGAGAATAGTAAGAATAGAGTAATTCTACAGAGAGCCAGATTAGGTGAAAGCTGGTGTTTTGACGATATTCTGAATATGGACTTGGAGCTTTTTGGTCGAGCATATATGTAAGGCCTAAACGTTTGGACACGTTACAGTCCACTTGAGATATCCACTATTTGTAGATATTGTGGATAAATTAGGGTGGTACCGCGAATACAATCGCCCCTATGAGAAATCATAGGGGCGTTTTTTATTTTATTCTCGAAAACGAAAAATATAAACAATATACAGGAGGAAAATCATGAGCAAACCAACTTTTTATGTAACAACACCAATATACTATCCAAGTGGTAAATTACACATTGGACATACTTATACTACTGTTGCAGCAGATGCAATAGCTAGATTTAAACGTTTCTGTGGATACGATGTAAAATTCCTAACAGGAACAGACGAACATGGAGAAAAAATACAGAAAAAAGCTAAAGAAGCAGGAATGACTGAAATAGAATATCTTGATGGAATGATTGCTGATATAAAAGCTTTATGGAAAAAATTAGATATATCTTATGATGATTTCATAAGAACTACTGAACCAAGACATACAAAAATAATACAGAAAATATTCACTAAATTATATGAACAGGGAGATATATACAAAGGTACTTACGAAGGTAGATACTGTACTCCATGTGAAAGTTTCTGGACTGAATCTCAGTTAATAGATGGAACAAAATGCCCAGACTGTGGTAGAGAAACTTATGTAGCAAAAGAAGAAGCTTACTTCTTCAAACTATCTAAATACGAAGATAGATTAAAAGAATTATTCAAAAGAGATGACTTCTGTCTACCATTATCAAGAAGAAACGAAATGGTTGCAAACTTCTTAGACAAAGGACTAGAAGATTTATGTGTAACTAGAACTACATTTGACTGGGGTATACCAGTACCATTCGACGAAAAACACGTTATATACGTATGGGTTGACGCTCTTTGCAACTATATAACAGCTTTAGGTTACATGACTGATAACGACGAAGAATTCAAAAAATACTGGCCAGCATCAGTTCATTTAACAGCTAAAGAAATAACAAGATTCCATACAATAATATGGCCAGCTATACTTATGGCACTTGGACTAGAAGTACCAGAAAAAGTATACGGACATGGATGGATATTATTCGACGACGATAAAATGAGTAAATCAAAAGGTAATGTTGTTTACCCAGGTCCAATGATAGAAAGATATGGAGTAGATGCATTAAAATACTTCCTACTTAGAGAATTCTCATTTGGTCAGGATGGAAGCTACACTAACAGAAACTTCATAAACAGAATAAACTCTGACTTAGCTAATGATTTAGGAAACTTAGTAAGTAGAACAGTTGCAATGGTAGAAAAATACAATGAAGGTTTAATACCAGAAGCTACAGTAGCTACTGAATTTGATGAATCATTAAAAGAACAGGCTGCAGCATCAGCTAAAGACTTTGAAGCTCAGATGGATGCTTTACAGTTCCACGAAGCACTAGAATCAGTATGGAAATTAGTAAGAAGAACTAACAAATACATAGATGAAACTATGCCTTGGGCTTTAGCTAAAGACGAAGCTAAAAAAGAAGAATTAAACACAGTATTATACAACTTATGTGAATCTATAAGAATAATAGCAACACTTATAAACCCAATAATGAACACTACTGCTAACAGAATATATGATCAGTTAGGAATAGCTGGACAGGAAGATATAACTAATTGGGAAAGTGTTAAATCATTCGGCTTAATAAAAGTTGGAACAAAAGTACACAAAGGTGAAGCTTTATTCCCAAGATTAGACGTTGAAAAAGAAATAGAAGAATTAGAAAAAATGTTCGCTCCTAAAAAAGAAGAAGTAAAACCTCTAGAACATAAAGAACAGATAACTATAGACGACTTTGATAAAGTAGAACTTAGAGTTGGGGAAATAGTTAAATGTGAAAAACATCCAAAAGCAGACAAATTATTAGTATCTCAGGTTAATTTAGGTGCTGAAACAAGACAAATAGTATCTGGAATAGCTAAATGGTACAAACCAGAAGAAATGGTTGGTAAAAAAGTAATAGTTGTTTGCAACTTAAAACCAGTTAAACTTAGAGGAGTAGAATCTGCAGGAATGATACTTGCTGCAGGAGATGACGGAGACGATCTTGTAATACCAACAGCTCAGGATGCAAAACCAGGCTGTGAAGTATGCTAATGAAAGGAAATTAAAAATGTTATTTGACTCACATGCACATTTAAACGACGAAAGCTTCGATGAAGATAGGGAAGAAGTGATAGCGTCTTTAAAAGAAAAAGGACTAGACTATGTAGTTAACCCAGGTGCTGATATGGAAACATCTAAAACTGCTATAGAGCTAGCCAACAAACACGACTTTATATACGCCGCAGTTGGAGTACATCCACACGACGTTGAAAATATGACTGAAGCAGATATAGAATTATTAAGAAAATACGCTTTAGAAAATGAAAAGGTAGTTGCTATAGGGGAAATAGGATTAGACTATTACTACGATTTATCTCCTAGAGAAACTCAGAAAAAATGGTTTAAAAGACAGATTGAGCTTGCCAATGAATTAAAATTACCATTTATCGTACATGATAGAGATGCTCATGGAGATACAATGGAAATAATAAAATCAACAAAGGCAGCTGAAACAGGATGTCTACTTCACTGCTATAGTGGAGAAGTTGAGCTTGCAAGAGAATATGTTAAGATGGGATGCTATCTTTCAATACCAGGAACTGTTACTTTCAAAAATAATAGAAAGACAGTTGAGGTAGTTAGAGAAATTCCTCTTGAAAGACTTATGATTGAAACAGATTCTCCATATATGGCTCCAGTTCCTCATAGAGGAAAGAGAAATGACCCTTCACTAGTAACTTTTGTAGCTGAAAAAATAGCTTACGAAAAAGGAATATCTTATGAAGAGGTATGTAGAGTAACAAAAGAAAATGCAATGAAATTCTTCGCAATTAAATAAAACTAAGGCTGTTTATTGCCAATAGAAAAAGACTAGTTAACCTTAGGCTCCAGGCTTCGACGCTTGACTTTGTTCTTGTAACACATTTAGAAGAAGTCAAGCGTCTCCAGATTGTCGCTAAAGGTTAAACTAGTCTTTTTCTTTGCCGATAGTAAACCACAATTTAATTTTATTTATATTCCGAGCGAATTTCTATAATCTGCTAGGTACGTATAGAATTATTGATGTAAATTAATTTGTTGTTAAAAAAATTTGGAAACGTTATACTATTTATAAATCTTGTAGATGTGTAGAAAAAAGGGTTTGTTAGAGTTATAATAGTTTAGATAGTATAATAAGATAATTGAGATAGGAGAGATATTTGTATGAAAGTTGTAGCAGTGACAGCATGTTCATCTGGGATAGCTCATACTTATATGGCAGCCGAAGCATTAGAGGTAGTGGCAAAGAAGTATAATATTGATATATCTGTGGAAACACAGGGCTCTATTGGTATTGAAAATGAGCTAGTTCAAGAAGATATAGATAATGCAGTATGTGTTATTCTTACAAATGATATGCCGATAATAAATGAGCATAGATTTGAAGGAAAGAAAGTTATTAGAATGAGTACATCTAATGTTATCAAAAAAGCAGATGTTATAATGAAAAAAATCATAAGTACGTTTAAGTAATTATATGAAATAAATTATATTAAAATAAATCTAAAGGAGAACTGCCATGTTAAAACCAGTAAAATTAAAACCAGCATTCCAGGATTACTTATGGGGTGGTACAAAATTAAGAGATGAGTACAACAAAGATTGTGACTTCGATAAAATAGCAGAAAGCTGGGAATTATCAAACCATAAAAATGGACAGAGTATAGTAGACTCTGGAGAATTCAAAGGATTAAAATTTGGAGAATATGTAGAAAAATTAGGTGCTAAAGGATTAGGAACTAATTGCGATAGTTTTGAATTCTTCCCAATACTTATAAAATTCATAGATGCTAAAGGATCACTTTCTATACAGGTTCATCCAGATGATGAATACGCATTAAGAGTTGAAAAAGAATACGGAAAAACAGAAATGTGGTACGTACTAGAAGCTGAAGAAGGAGCTTCTTTATACTATGGTGTAAATAAAGAAATAAGCAAAGAAGAATTTGCTGATAGAATAAAAAATGACACAATACTAGAAGTATTAAACAAAGTTGAAGTTAAAAAAGGTGATGTATTCTTCATAGAAAGTGGAACAATACACGCTATAGGTGCAGGTCTTGTAATATGCGAAATACAGCAGAATTCTAACACAACTTACAGAGTGTACGACTTTGGTAGACTTGGAGCAGATGGAAAACCAAGAGAATTACATGTAGATAAAGCAATAGATGTAACAAATCTTACTCCAAATGCTAAGAGTGCAGAACCAATGGGAGAATTAGAAAAATTAGACGGATACACAAGAGTATTATTAAGTGAATGCAAATACTTCACTACTCTAAAATATGAAGTAGAAACTAAAGCAGAAGTAGAAATAGATGAAAAATCATTCAACTCTGTAATCATAACAGAAGGAAACGGAAAACTAGTTATGGGAGATACAGAATTAGAATTTATAAAAGGTGATAGTATATTCATACCAGCTCAGAATGGAAAATATTCAGTAGAAGGAAAATGTGAATTCATACTATCAAGAGTGTAATAAAAATAGTATATAAATAATGAAATCTCCCTAATATCCTAGATACTAGGGAGATTTCATTTAAAAGAGGTGGAATATGAACGACGTAAAAGGTGTAATATTTGACATGGATGGTGTAATCCTTGATACAGAAACACTTTCACTAATGTTTTGGGAAAAAACATTAAAGAGTCATGGTATTGAAATGGATAGAGAAAAACATATCTTACTTATGGGAAAAAATAGTGAAGAAACTCTTAAATGTCTTAAAGAAATATATGGTGAAGATGTACCGATTAAAGACTATTATCTAGAAAAAGGTCAGGCTGTTATTGATTACTTAGAAGAAAACAAACCAGGTGTTAAAAAAGGATTTGAAAGTCTTTTAAAATATCTTATAGAAAATGGATATAAAAGTGCAATTGCAACATCTACAGCTAGATGGAAGATGGCGAATAGAATGAAGTTTTTACATTTCGATGAAATGGTTGATTGTGTAATCTGTGGAGATGAGGTAAAAAAATCTAAGCCAAATCCAGAAATATTTCTAAAGGCAGCTGAAAAATTAGGACTTAAACCAGAAGAGTGTATTGTAATAGAGGATTCAAAATCTGGGGTAGAAGCTGCGTACAAAGGTGGATTTAGATGTATAATGGTTCCAGATTATAAAAAGCCGGATGAAGAGATGAAAGAAATGATATTTAAAGTAATGGATTCTTTAGAGGATGTGGAAACATGGCTAAAAAAATAGATTTTTTAATACTATTTGACTTAGAAGTTGAATCAAAGGAAAAAGCGATAGAGTGTATAATAGAAAAATTGGAACAAGAAAATTATCTTAATGACAAAGAGAAGTTTTTTGAAGATGTTGTAGAAAGAGAAAGCAGGTACCCAACTTATATAGGTCATGGAATAGGATTGCCACACAGTCAAAGTATTGGAGTAAATAGACCTTGTGTAGCAATATCTAGACTTAAAAACAGTATAGATTGGACTGATGAAAAAGAAAAAGTTGATACAGTATTTTTAATTGCTGTCCCAAAAGAAAGTAAAGGTAATCTTCATCTAAAAATATTAGCAAAACTATCAAGATTACTTATGCATGAAGATTTTAGAGAAGGCGTTAAAAACATAAAAGAAAAAGAACTCTTAGAACTATTAAATAAAAAAATAGAGGAATAAAATAGTCACCTGTTGTGTAAATATAGAATTACAGCAGGTGATTTCTTATTTTTTGATAAAGAAAACAAGATAATACTGCGTGTAATGGCTTAGTAGTGTTATAATATAATAATGTAACTAAAGAGATTTGACTAAAATTGAAAAACTAAAATAAATTATATAAATATCTAAAAAGGAGAATAAGTATGACAACAGTTAGATTTGGTGTAGTAGGAACTAGTGCTATAACAGAGTGGTTTATAAAAGCTGGTAAAAAAATAGAAGGATTCGAACTAAAGGCTGTTTACTCAAGAAGCATGGAAAAAGCAGAAGAATTTGGTAAAAAGCATAGAGCAGAATTATTCTTTGACGATTTAGATGCTATGTCAAAATGCGACGAGATAGATGCGATATACATAGCTTCACCAAACTTTATGCACAAAGAACAGGCTATACTGTGCATGAACAACGGGAAAAATGTACTATGTGAAAAACCATTTGCTACAAACAAAAGAGATGCAGAAGAAATGGTAAAATGTGCAAGAGAAAATAACGTCTTACTAATGGAAGAAATGAGACTTACTTGTACTCCTAACTTCCAGAATGTAAAAAACAACCTAGATAAAATAGGAAAGATAAGAAGATACTCTGCAAACTACTGCCAGTATTCATCAAGATACGATAAATTCAAAGAAGGCATAGTTTTAAATGCTTTTAAAAGAGAATTATCAAATGGTGCACTTATGGATATAGGAGTTTACTGCATACATCCAATGGTAAACCTATTTGGACGCCCAAATAGCTTAAAAGCAAATGCTGTAAAATTATCTACTGGTGTAGATGGGGAAGGATGTATAATTCTTGAATACGATGATATGTTAGCAGATATAAGATATTCAAAGATTACTCATTCTAATATACCTACAGAAATCCAGGGTGAAGACGGAAGCATAATAGTGGATAAGATAAGTACATTTGGAGATGTAAGAGTAGAGTACAGAAAAGGTGGAGTAGAAGATATAACAGCTGAGTTAGAAGTTGAAAAGGACGAAAGATTTGAAGTAGATAGTATATACTGTGCTGTTAAAGAATTTATGAAATCTTTAAGAGAAGGAAAGAAAGAGTCTGACATAAACACATTAGAAAATACTTTAATCGTTATGGAAATAATGGATGAAGTTAGAAGACAGATAGACTTAGTATATCCTGCAGACGAAAATTAATAGTCATAAAAAATAAAATAGTAAGGAAGAAAATATGATAAAAGAAATAATAGTAGTAGAAGGAAGAGATGATGTTACTGCTGTAAAGAGAGCAGTAGATGCTGAGCTTATTACAACTGGTGGATTTGGATTTCCAAAAGGAGTAATGGAGAGAATTAAAGAAGCTCAGAAAAGAAGAGGAGTAATAATATTTACTGATCCAGATTTTGCTGGAGAAAAAATTAGAAAAACAATAACAGCTGAAGTTCCAGGATGTAAGCACGCGTTCTTACCAAGAGAAGAAGCTAAAAAAGACGGAGATATAGGTATAGAAAATGCTACTCCAGAGAGCATAAGAGCTGCACTTGAAAGAGTTAGAACTGAAAGCACAGAAAATAGAAATGAATTTTCACAGAAAGATCTTCTTTTAAATGGACTAATAGGAAACGATGATGCTTCATTTAGAAGAGATAAAATGGGACAGCTTTTAGGAATAGGTTACGGAAATGCAAAACAGTTCTTGAGTAGATTAAACAACTACGGTGTTACAAGAGAAGAATTTGAAAAAGCATTAAAAGAAATAGAAAAATAATCAGAGATTGTACAGATTAAGGACAAAATTTATAAAAATTAGGAGGAATTATGGATAGACTTTCATCGCATAGAGCGACAAAAGATATAGTAGATAAACACGGATTTAAATTTTCAAAATCATTAGGACAGAACTTCTTAATAGACGATAACGTAATAGACAAGATAATAGACGGAGCTAGAGTTAAAGAAGGGGATAAGGTAATAGAAGTTGGACCTGGAATAGGTACACTTACTAGAGAAATGGCTAAAAGAGCTGAAAAAGTTGTAGCTGTTGAAATAGATAAAAACCTTATACCGATATTAAAAGAAACTTTATCAGATTTTGATAATACAGAAGTAGTAAACGAAGATATATTAAAAGTAGATATAAACAAATTAGTAGATGAAAAACTTTCTGGAGGTCCTGTAAAATTAATTGCAAACCTTCCATATTACATAACTACTCCAATAGTTATGAAATTCTTAGAAGAAGATATACCTGTTACAGATATAGTTGTAATGGTTCAGAAGGAAGTTGCAGACAGAATGAACGCAGTGCCATCTACAAAGGATTACGGAGCATTATCTGTAGCAGTTCAGTACTACTGCGATACTGAAATAGTTGCAAAAGCTCCAAGACATATGTTTATACCACAGCCTAAGGTAGACTCTACAGTTATAGGACTACATATAAGAGAAGAGAAAAAATACAAGGCTGACAATGAGCAGTTATTTTTCAAAACTGTAAAAGCAGCTTTTGGTCAGAGAAGAAAAACTCTTTTAAACTCACTATCAAGCATGGGAGTTTTAGACAAAGCTAAAATAAAAGAGGTACTTGCAGAAGCTGGAATAGACGAAAAAAGAAGAGGGGAAACTCTTAGCATAGAAGAATTTGCTAACCTTTCTAATATAATAAACAAAAATATATAACATTCCAGAAAAGGATGTTTTTAGAAGGGGGGGAGGCATATTGGCTACTAAAAAAAAGAAATCAAAGTTAAGATTTTACATAGTTGTAGGATTAATTGCGTTCTTTAGCATATATATAATAGGATTTTTTGCAGCCTCTAAAATCGACACAAAAGAAGAGGATAACAAACTTGTACGGGAGGAAAATGTGGCGGATAGCACATTACCTCTACTATCTCAGCTGGAGTCTAGTGGAAAGGTATATATTTCTGATGAAAAAACAGATACCAATATAAAAATTGAAAAAGATCGTTGGACAGACTATAAATACTATTTTAATGAATTTAGCAGAGTTAGAAATGCTATTTCGTTTGAGCCTACATATAGTGGATATTCTTCAAATGGGATTAAATTTTCTACAGATTTAGATTTCTTAAAAGTATATACAGTAGAGAAGGAAGAGTTCTACAAAATTCCTGTTTCTCAAAAGAAGGATTTTGAAAAGGTAATAAATGAAAGTATTTATACTTCTTTTGATTTTGCAATAAATGACAAGAAATGGAAGAGTGTACATATTTCTAAAGGACAGGATGTTAAAAATATTCATAAATGGAAGTACAATAATCTTGTGAGTAAGATGAGATACAAAAGACACGTCGGAAAAGTTCAGCCAGAAAAAGCAAGAGATAAGAGTAAATATAACTACAGTGTTTATATAGATGGAGAAGGATTTAGTATAAGAATTGATACTATGGGACCAAATTATATAAAAATAATCTCTGGTAAAAATGGGGAATACGTGGCTTACTATGAAGTTTACAATGATATGTACAAATATATAAAAGAGAATATATTTAAAGAGTAATAAAAAAGGAGTAATCGAAAAAATTCGATTGCTCCTTTGATTTTTTGTTATTTATTTTGATTTCCCTTAGCAACAAGAGCTTCAGCAACTTTGAATATAGGACCAGCACCCGCAGTTATTACAAAGTCGTCTGGTTCTACATTGTCAGCAAGATATTCTACTATATCGTCGAATTCTTTTATGTACTTAGCATCTATATTGTTGTGATATAGTTTTTCAACTAAATCTGTAGAGTGAATATCACCAGGGTCAGTTTCTCTAGCTGCGTATATATCAGTTACGATAACTTTATCAGCTGCGAAGAAAGCATCTGAGAATTCATTAAGTAGTGATTTAGTTCTTGAATATGTATGAGGCTGGAATATGCACCATAATCTATTCTTTTTAATTCTCTTAGCTGTAGAAAGAGTAGATTTTAGTTCTGTTGGATGGTGAGCGTAGTCATCTACAACAGTTGCTCCGTTGTATTTTCCTTTAAGCTCAAATCTTCTTCCAACACCTCTATATTTCTTAATATTTCTTTTTATAGTTTCTACATCTATACCAGATACTATAGCAGTTATTATTGCTGCAACAGCATTGTATATGTTGTGAAGTCCCCGAACAGATAATTCAAATTTGCCTAAATCTTCTCCATTGTAAACTAAATCGAATATACCACATCCAAGTTCATCAAATTCTATATTTTTGATTACAGCATCGTTATCTTTATTGCTACCGTATTTTATAACTGTAGCTTTTACATCGTAAAGTATATCAGCTGTGTTTTCATCATCTCCATTTATTATGAAGTATCCATCAGGAGGTAAAAGCTTACCAAATTTATTGAATGAAGCTTTGATTTCATCTATTCCTGAGAAATAGTCAAGATGGTCTTCTTCTATATTTAAAACTATAGATATTTTTGGATTGAAGTTTAGGAAACTATCTACGTATTCACAAGCTTCTGTTATAAAGTGATTAGAATGTCCTATTTTGACATTACCACCTATCATACTTAAGTTTCCTCCTACAAGTATTGTAGGATCTAGGTCAGCGTATTCAAATATAGTCGAAAGCATTGATGTTGTAGATGTTTTTCCGTGAGTACCAGATACTGCGATAGAGTTTTTATACTCTCTCATTATCTGGCCTAAAAAAGCAGCTCTATTTACTATTAGTTTATTTTTTTTTCTAGCAGCCATAAGCTCTTCATTATCAGGGTGTATAGCAGCTGTATAAACAACCATGTTTACGTCGTCAGAAATATTTTCTTTTCTCTGTCCTATAAATATTTCAGCACCTTGGTTCCTAAGTTTTTCTGTCATAGGTGATTCCTGAGAGTCAGAACCTGAAACATGATATCCTTTATTAAGGCAGATTTCAGCTAATGCACTCATACTGATTCCGCCAATTCCTATGAAATGTATATTCATGATAAAAACAACCCTTTCTTTTATATAAAGTAATACAATCGAACGTTTTTGTGATATAATAAGATAATGTGCGATATTTCTCAAACACAAGAAATTATACAAAAAACAAAACTGTATTATCAACATAGTAATTATTATATCACAAGTAAATTTGTTGTGCATCAGTTTTAATGGCGATTAAGAATCAGCAGGGGGAAATAGATTATGAAATTTAAAAGAACGGAAAGAATAGGAGCGATAGTGAAGATACTATCTGATAACCCGAACAAAATATACACTCTTAGCTATTTTACAAATCAGTTTAATGCAGCTAAGTCTACAATAAGTGAAGATCTTCTTGTTGTTAAAAGTGTATTTGAAAAACTACATTTAGGAAAAGTAATAACAATATCAGGAGCGGCTGGTGGAGTAAAATACATACCAAAAACATCTAAACAAGAAAATGCAGAATTTCTAATGGAACTTTGTAACAGAATTAAAGACGAAGGAAGAATACTATCAGGTGGATTTTTATACCTAATAGACCTTATCTATGATCCTGGAACAGTTTCAAAAATAGGAAAGATATTTGCCTCTAATATAGATTATACTGATGCTGATTATGTTGTTACAATGGAAACTAAAGGTATTCCAATGGCTCTTATGACTGCAAATGCTATGAATTTACCATTAGTAATCATAAGAAAAGACATAAAAGTATCAGAAGGACCTACACTTAGTATGACATATGTAAGTGGGAACAGCGGAAAATTAGAAAGTATGAGCTTACCTAGAAAAGCTCTTAAACCAGATAGCAAGGTTATAATAATAGACGACTTCATGAGAGGTGGAGGAACTATTAAAGGTATGATAGACCTAATGAAAGAATTTAGTGCGGAAGTAATCGGAATCGGTGTATTTATATCTACTATGAAACCAGAAGAAAAAATGGTTGAGGACTATATATCATTAATTCAGCTTGATGTACAGGGAAATGAAATAATAGTTGAACCAAATAGAGATATTTTAGCGGATACTGAATCGGAAGAAATAATAGACGTTAATTTAGAAGAAGAATAATTAAAATTGAGACTGTTATAAATTTTGTAGCAGTCTCTTTTTGTGTAGTAAAGGTTGAATTATATAAATAAACAGAATTTTGAACTTTAAAAAAAAATAAAATAAAGGGACAATTTCAAAAGATATGTACATTTTCAACGAAAAGTGATATATTTAAAGATAATAATGCGATTTTTTATTAAATTAAATATTTTAAAAAAATAAACGAATTAGTCAATGGAGAGATGTTAAATGAAATTTAAGTCAATAATACTTGCTGCGGGCAAGGGAACAAGAATGAAATCAAAATACCCAAAGGTAATACACAAAGTATGTGGTAAAGAGATGGTAAACCATGTAGTTGATACTTCTAAAAAATCAGGGGTAGAAGAAACGATAGTAGTTCTTGGACATGGAGCTGAAGCCGTAAGAGAAAGACTTTCAGACGATATAATAACAGTTATGCAGACAGAACAGCTAGGAACAGCACATGCTGTAAGAATGGCTGAAGAATATATAGAAGACGAAGATACTATAGTAGTATTATGTGGAGATACTCCACTTATAAAGGAAGATACTCTTAAAAAATTATTTGAATACCATGTAGAAAACAACTGCCACACAACAGTTCTTTCAACAATAGTAGAGGACCCTACAGGGTATGGAAGAATAATAAGAGATGAAAATGGCGACCTACTAAAAATAGTAGAACAGAAAGATGCTAGTGAAGAAGAAAAACTAGTAAAAGAAATAAACTCAGGAATATACTGCTTCAACGGTAAAAGCTTAAAAGAAGCTTTAAAAGAAATAAACAACGACAATGCACAGGGAGAATACTACCTTCCAGATGCTATAAAAGTAATGAGAGATAAATCTCTAAAGGTTGGAGCATTTGCAGGTTCTTCAATAGAAGAATTAATGGGTGTAAACTCAAGATTACAGCTTTCTCAGGCTGAAAAAGCTATGAGAAAAAGAATAAATGAATTCCACATGGCAAATGGTGTAACTATGATAGATCCTGATACTACATACATAGAAGCTGATGTAGAAATAGGAAATGATACAATAGTATACCCAGGAGTTAATTTAGTTGGTAAAACAAAAATAGGTTCTGACTGTATAATAGGTATGAACTCATCAATAACTGATTCAATAGTTGGAGATGGAACAGAAATAAAAATATCTACTTTATTAGAAGCTAAAGTTGGAGAAAATACAAAAGTTGGACCATATGCATACCTAAGACCTAAAGCAGATGTAGGAAATGGATGTAAAGTAGGAGATTTCGTTGAAATCAAAAATGCTAAATTCGGCGATGGATCTAAAGCATCACACTTATCTTACATAGGAGATGCTGAAGTAGGTAAAAATGTAAACGTAGGATGCGGTGTTGTATTTGTAAACTACGATGGTGTACATAAATTTAGATCAGTAGTAAAAGACAATGCATTCATAGGTTCAAACTCAAATCTAGTAGCTCCAGTTACTGTTGAGGAACAGGGATATATAGCTACTGGTTCTACAATAACAGACGATGTTCCTAGAAGATCACTTGCAATAGCAAGACAAAGACAGTGTATAAAAGAAAATTGGATGGATAAAAAAGAAGCTAGAGATAAGAAATTATCTGAAGAAAAAGCAAAAAATAAAAAATAATATCTTGGGATATTAATTAAACTTGATTTCTTTTTAAACTTTTGGTTTAAATAGTTATATATTGTTAAAATGTTTGGAGGGTTAACTAAATGAATACTAGCGGTAGCGAAATCAAAATACTTGCCGGTAACGCATCTAAAGAACTTGCTGAAAAAATAGCTAAACAGTTAAACGTACCAGTTCTTGACTGTGAAGTTGGAACATTCAGCGATGGTGAAATATGTGTTAACATGAACGAAACTGTAAGAGGTTGCGACGTTTTCGTTGTTCAGTCTACTAACAGTCCGGTAAACAACAACTTAATGGAACTATTAATAATGATAGATGCACTTAAGAGAGCATCTGCAGGAAGAATAACTGCTGTAATACCATACTATGGTTATGCAAGACAGGACAGAAAAGCGAAAGCAAGAGATCCAATCACAGCTAAATTAGTTGCTAACTTAATAGTAGCAGCTGGTGCAGATAGAGTCTTAACTATGGACTTACATGCATCTCAGATACAGGGATACTTCGATATACCTCTAGATCACTTACTAGGTGGTCCATTACTATCTGAATACTTCAACGAAAAAAATATAGAAGATTTAGTAGTAGTATCTCCTGACCTTGGTAGTGTTACAAGATCTAGAAAATTTGCTAATTCATTAAATGGTGAAGTGCCAATAGCTATAATAGACAAAAGAAGACCAAGACCAAATGTATGTGAAGTTATGAACTTAATAGGTGAGGTTGAAGGTAAAAACGTAATACTTCTTGACGATATGATAGATACTGCAGGAACAATAGTAAATGCAGTTGAAGCAGTTAAAAAATTCGGTGCTAAAGATGTTTACGTTTGCTGTACACACGCTGTTTTATCAGGTCCAGCTATAGAAAGAATAGAAAATTCTTCAATGAAAGAATTAGTTGTTCTTGATACTATACAGTTACCAGAAGAAAAACAGATAGAAAAAATAAAAGTTAAATCAGTAGCTCCTATATTTGCAGAAGCTATAGATAAAATATTCAGCAACAAATCAGTAAGTGAATTATTCTAATTGAATATAAGTAAGTAGGAAGAGGAGTAACTCTAATAGTACTTGCGCCTATTCAGGCGACAGGCGTACTATTTGGAGTTAGCTCCTCTTTTTTTGGAGAATAAAAATTAATTATAATAATATATATGAAGAATCATAAATAACATAATAAAATCAGTTTGTATAGAAGAAAAAATAAAAAAATTTCCAAATGAATTGTTTAGATGTCAGCAACATATAATATCAATAGCTAGAGTATGATTAAATTATTGCAAATAGTATAGATAGAATAATAAATATAAGTGATGAAAAGATTTAATAAAATAAAAT
>UQCY01000018.1 GCA_900539645.1 uncultured Clostridium sp.
TGCACCAAGAGCAATCCACCCTATTATACCTATTATATTATTTAAGTAATCCATAGTATGCCCCCATAATTAACCGAGCATAGAATCTCTATGTTTTTTAATTACTCTATATCCTTTTTTATAAAGCTCATCGTATAGCATATTTGCTATAGTTACAGATCTATGTCTTCCACCAGTACATCCTACTCCTATAACAAGGTGCTGTTTACCCTCTTCTAAATACTGTGGAATTAAAAATCCAACAAAGTCAAACAGCTTTTCAACAAACTCTTCACTAATTTGAGAATTCATGACATACTCTCTAACTTCTTTAAAATCTCCAGTTTTAGGTCTTAGACTTTCATCGTAGTAAGGGTTAGGTAGGAATCTTACATCGAATACTAAATCCGCATCCTTAGGTATTCCATACTTAAATCCGAAAGATACTACAGATATAGTCATATTAGGAGTGTCTTCTTCCTGTCCGTCTTTATATATCTTAGAAATCTCTTCTTTTAAATCCTTTGGCTTCATATTTGAAGTATCTAATATACAAGTTGCGTATTTCTTAAATGGCTCCATTATCTGTCTTTCTATTTTTATCCCTTCTGGAATCTGCATATTTTTTGATAATGGATGATTTCTTCTAGTCATCTTATATCTTTTTAGAAGCACATCGTCTTCACAGTCAAGGTAAAGTACTTCAAATTTATAATTTGCTTTTTCAAGGTAATCAAGACTTTCGTGAAGCGCTTCAAAGAATCTTCTACCTCTTATATCTACTCCTAGAGCAACTTTCTCTATATTAGAGTTTCCCTTGAAGCATATTTCTGCAAATTTTGTTATTAATGCTGGTGGCATATTATCTACACAGTAGAACCCCATATCCTCCAATGCTTTCATTGTTTCACTTTTTCCAGATCCTGATAAACCTGTTACTATAACAAATTTCATACAAACTGCCCCCTTTATTCCATTATATTTTCTATTCTTTTAATATCTATCCCAGAATTTTTCACTGTTTCTAATCCAAGTGAAAAGTTTCCAACCATGAATGGCTTATGTGCATCTGAGCCAATCATAAGTCTGTTTTCATATTTTGCTATCTGCTTTAGCTGCTCAACATTTAGATGTGCGTGAGAGCTATTTATTTCTAGAATAATATTTCTCTTTTTTGCTTCTTCAGCAATTTCTTCTATGTACACATCTCCCTTATCTCCAGGGTGTGTAATCATAAATATATCGTTGTTTTTCATCGCATTTACTATTGCATCTGTGTTGTATCTTTTAGACCGTTTTGTCTTTAAAAGATAATTATCTCCATGATTTAAAAGGCATCTAAAAGATGTAGGCTCTGATGCAAAATGATAACCTGCTAGCACATAGTCTAACTGCTCTCTTATCTTGTCATCCATGTCTATTGTGCCTTTGTTATCTAGAATATTACATTCTACACCGAGAAGAATTTCGATTTCTTTATATTTCTCATTTAATCTATCTATTTCTTCTCTCATTTCAAATATACTATCTCTATTTAAACCGTACAGTAAATGTCTGTAACTATGGTCTGATATCCCAATAGTTTTAAGACCTTTTTTTATTGCTTCCTGTACATTTTCTTCTATAGTTCCAAATGCGTGCTTTCTTTTTCCATTTTTCCCGTTGCTGTATATAGTATGGGTATGGTAATCAGCTAAAATTTTCATATAATCATCTCCGGTCTATTCTTCTTCTGCAGCTGGCTCTTCTCCAACTATCTTAACCTCTTCTTCAAGCATAACTCCAAATTTTGCATTAACAGTTGCTTTAATAGCAAACATAAGATTTAGTAAATCCTTAGCTGTTGCATTTCCTCTGTTAATTACAAATCCGGAATGCTTTTCAGATACCTGTGCATCACCTATAGAAAGTCCTTTAAGACCACTGTCCTGTATTAATTTTCCTGCAAAATACCCTTCTGGTCTTTTGAATGTACTACCTGCACTTGCAAAATTAAGTGGCTGTTTTGATGTTCTTCTTTCTTTTAAATCATCCATAGTAGCCTTGATATCGTCATAACTACCTTTTTCTAATTCTACAACTGCAGAAAGAGCTACATAGTTATTTTCTACTATTGCACTTTTTCTATATCCAAAATTCATTTCTTCATTAGATAGTTCAAATATATTCCCATCTACATCCATAACTTTTACAGTTTTTACTATATCTTTAATTTCTCCGCCGTATGCTCCAGCGTTCATAGCAAGTGCTCCACCAAAAGTACCTGGTATACCAGATGCAAACTCAAATCCCTTAAGTGATGCTCTAAGTGCTGCATTTCCTATTCTCGATAATAGTGCACCTGCCTGTATTTCTATTCTATTTTCATCTATTTTAAAATCGCTGTAGTTATCAGATATTTCAACTACTATCCCTCTAATTCCACCGTCTTTAACTAAAAGATTTGAACCATTACCTATTACAAGATATGGAACATTTTCCTTCTTTATATATAAAAGAATATCTCTAAGCTGTTCTTCAGTTCTAGGTCTTACTAAAACATCTGCAGGCCCACCTACTCTAAAAGAAGCATGCTTCTTCATAGGCTCGTCCCTCATTATATTTTCTTCTCCAACTATATTTAAAATATCATTATATACTTTATTTTTATTCAATTTCATTTCCTCCTCGAATTTTAAAAATTCTCTATATCAAATATTATCTAATCTTCTAATTTATGATGTTTTGTTATAATATATCCGCGAATTTATTATTCAATCATCTTTTTAAAAGTTAAATTCTTTAAAATTTTCTATATTGGTTAAAATTAGTGCATTATACACCCAATTATATATTAATATAATAAATTAAATTTCTAAAAATAACAATATCTACACCAAATAATTTGAACTTTTGAACGTGTCAATTTACAAAGTTTTTTTCATTTTCAAATTTGTGTTTTCTATGAAGTTTTCATTATTTTTTATCTTTTCCTATTGAAAAGTTTCATTATTATATGTTTTAATAGTCATAATAGCTATGTAGTAGGCATTTATTAAATTACTACATATTTATTTTTAACGGAGAAATTTCCGGAATTAAATATATATTTCATTTCAATTTTTAATTTACGAAAACTAAATAATTTTTTAAGAGAGGAGATTTTTTTTTGGAAAATTTACCATTATCATTGTTTGAGATTGTGCTTACGGCAATATATCTCATAAACTTTATTCTTGTTGTAGACCTTATCTTTAGAGGAAAGAGAAATATAGATAATACTCTTACTTGGATAGTTATACTAGTTCTTGTTCCTCCAGTTGGATTCATATTATATGCGATGTTTGGTAGAAGTATCGCTAAGAAGAATATGTTCAGAGTTAAGGAAAAAGAGGATAAGGTTATAAAAGATAAAATATTAGAATCTTATGTGGAAATTGAGTCAAATTTAGACCCATACTTAGATGAAAACAAGGATATTATCTACACTTTAGCAAATTCAAACAATGCCCACTTCACAGCGGACAACGATGTCGATATATATCCAGAATCTAATATGTTCTTCAACTCTCTTCTTGAAGAGCTTAAAAAAGCTGAAGAATATATAAACATCCAGTTCTATATATTTAAAGACGATAGAATAGGAAAAGAAATCATAGAAATACTTAAAGAAAAGGCACAGTCTGGTGTAGAAGTTAGACTTCTGTACGATGCTGTTGGTGGTAGAAACCTAAGCAGAAAAGCTGTAAAAGAAATGAAAGAAGCTGGTGTTCAAGTTGCTAATTTCTTCCCTTCATTCTTAAATATAATCAACTTCAACATAAACTTCAGAAACCATAGAAAAATAGTTGTTATTGATGGTAAGGTTGGATTTGTTGGAGGATTTAACGTTGGTGATGAGTACCTTGGAAGAGATCCAAAATTTGGAGAATGGAGAGATACTCATATAAGACTTACAGGTAGCTGCGTAATCGACTTAAGTATGAGATTCCTTCTTGACTGGAGATACACTACTAAAGAAAATCTTGATTTAGCTAAGTACTTCACTAAAAAGAGAGAAAAATCAACTGGAAATGTTGGAATCCAGATTGTTTCAAGTGGTCCCGATATAACAGAATTAGATGAAATAAAATACGGATATATGAAAATGATTCAGAAGGCTAGAGATTACGTATACATCCAGAGTCCATACTTAATACTAGATAAGACTTTAATGGAAACACTAAAAGTCGCTTGTCTATCTGGTGTAGATGTAAGAATAATGATACCTTCAAAACCTGACCATCCATTTGTATACTGGGCATCATACTCTTATGCAGGAGAACTTTTAAACTACGGTGCAAAAATATACACTTACGGTGGAGATGCATTCCTACACGCTAAAACAATAGTTTACGATGACTCAGTTGCTTCAATAGGAACTGCAAACATGGATATAAGAAGCTTCGAACTAAACTTCGAAGTAAATGCTTTTATCTATTCAGAAGAAAAAGCAAGAGAACAGAGAATGATATTTGAAAGAGATATCGAAAACTCTAGAGAAATAACAAAAGAAATATACGAAAGCAGATCTACATATATAAAAATCAAAGAATCTATATCTAGATTGCTTTCACCAGTTTTATAGGAAAAAATAATGACTAACCTTGGCTCCAGGCTTCAGCGCCCCACCCATTTATGTAACACATTTATGGGTTGTGGGGCGCTTGCAGAATTGTCGCTTACGGTTAGTCATTTATTTTTTTATAAATACTGGTGAATAGTAATCATAGCTCACCGCACCGGCTCATCGAAGATTGTAAAATAATAACAATCAAGTAATGTTTTTATCACCTTTATCTCATTCATACTTTTAGTAGCAAGTTGAAGAATTTACTGAAAAAATTATTTATCAGCTGCTTTAGCTACGGTTGATAGTTTTATTGTGTAAAGGGGTAGATTTTATATGTATTTTAAGCGACAATCTGCAGACGTGCAGTTTATTACAAACAATATATTTTACTCACACCACGTCGAAGCCTGGAGCCCAAAATACATATAAAATCTACCCCTCTTTCCAAAAAACTATCTATCGCTCTGAAGTAGCTGATTTAATTTTTTAGTAAATTCTGCAGCTGCATCATATCCCATTCCACGCTGTCTATAGTTCATAGCAGCAACTTCAAGTATCATAGATGTGTTTCTTCCTGGTTTTACAGGTACAGTCATTTTTTCTATCTGTACACCCATTATATTTTCGTATTCTCTATCTAGACCAAGTCTGTCGTAGTATTTGTTTTTATTCCATGATTCAAGATAGATTACAAGTCCTATATCGTGACTAGTTTTTACCGCTCTAACTCCGTAAAGAGTTTTTATATCTAATATTCCTATTCCCCTTATTTCCATAAAATGTCTAAGAAGCTCAGGAGCCTGACCTATTAGTTTATTTTCGTCAGTTTTTCTTATTTCAACGGCGTCATCTGCTACAAGTCTGTGTCCTCTCTGAACTAATTCAAGTGCAGTTTCTGACTTACCAACACTACTTTCACCTTTGATAAGTACACCGACACCGTATATATCTACCAAAACACCGTGTATAGTTTCGTACTTAGCCATTCTATTTTCAAGGTAATTTGACAATTTGTTTATAAGTCTTGTAGTATTTCTATGTGATTTTAAAACTATTATATTGTGTTTTTCTGCTATTTCTAAGAAATCCGGTTTTACTTCCATATCTCTAGAAATTATTACCGCTGGAATATCATAAGAGAATAATTTTTCTAATCTCTCAATTCTTGTTTCTTCGTCTATAGCAGCAAAATATTCGTATTCACTCTTTCCTATTATCTGAATTCTGTCTGAAGAAAAATATTCAAAGAATCCAGCATACTGTAGTCCTGGTCTGTTAAGTTCTGGTGTTGTTACAAAATGGTCTTTTCCATCAGCAGGAAAATTGACAACTTCTAAGTCTAATGCGTTTATCACATCTAATATATTTACTCTGCTTTCCATAGTTTATCTCCTTTTTTATATTTATAGTTTTTATAAGCCTTGTTCTTTTTCTCTAAAGAAATCATAGACTTTTTCTGCAACTGTCGAGTTCATCGTATCTGTGTCCTCAAGTTCTTCTAATGTCGCATTTTTTATACCTTCTAAAGTCTTGAATTTTGCAAGTAGAGCTTTTTTTCTCTTCTCTCCAACTCCTGGAATATTGTCTAACTCTGATTTTGTAAGTTTTTTATCCCTAAGACTTCTGTGGTATGTTATAGCATAATTATGAACCTCTTCCTGAATTCCAGCTACAAATCTGTACAGATTGCTAGTCTTTGATAATTCAATTTCTCTAGTTTCATTTATCAGCCCTTTGGTTCTGTGCTTATCATCTTTGTACATTCCCCAAAGAGGGATATCAATTCCATATCTGTCAAATACTTTTCTGACAGCGCCAACCTGACCTTTACCACCATCTAGTAAAATTAAGTCCGGTAGATTTCCATGTTTTATCCTTCTTTCTAGAATTTCAGCCATAGAATCATAGTCATTTGGTCCAATTACCGTCTTGATTTTATATCTTCTGTATTCTTTTTTATCTTTTTTACCATTTGTGTAAACTACCATAGATCCTATAGAGTCTACACCCTGTATATTAGAAATATCAAAAGACTCTATTCTTATAGGTAGCTCTTCTAATTCTAGTAAATTTTTTAATTCCTCAAGTGCACCTATACTTTTTTCGTACTTTCTCTTATTCATATCCGAGAATTTTTCTAAGTACTCAAGTGCATTTTTTCTGACCATTTCAACCAAGCTCTTTTTTTCGCCTTTTTGAGGGACTCTTATAACAACTTTCTGACCTTTTTTTGCAGTTAGTATGTCCTCTAAAATTCCCTGGTCTTCTATTTCATCCTCGATAATTATCTCTTTTGGAATGTACTCCTGCTCCATATAGAACTGTTTAGCAAATGATCCAAGTATTGATTCTCTGCTACTATCCATAACTCCTTCTAGTATGAAGTGTTCTCTTCCTACAATCTTACCATTTCTTACAAAGAATATCTGAACACAGGCTTCATTATTTGCCCTAGCCATAGCGATAATATCCTGATTTAGGTCTAGTGTATTTGTGTCTATCTTCTGCTTTTGAACCATTTCTTCTAGGCTTTTTATCTTATCTCTATAAACCGCAGCTTCTTCAAATCTAAAATCAGCTGCACATTTTTGCATCTTCTCTGTTAGAATTTCAACTAATTTCTCTTCCTTTCCAGAAAGACACATAATAACCTCGTCTATCATCTGTCTGTATTCTTCCTTTGAAACTTTACCAGTACAAGGCCCCATACATTTCTTGATATGATAGTTTAAACATGGTCTCATCTTATTCTTTATAGCTCTGTCTATATCTATTTTACACGTTCTTATAGGATATGTATCCCTGATTACTTCAAGAGTGTCGTTTACAGCTGTTATATTTGTGTATGGCCCAAAGTATTTAGCCTTATCCTTAGCTACTTTTCTAACTTTTATTACTCTAGGAAAATCCTCATTTGTAGTAACTTTTATATATGGATATGTCTTATCATCTCTAAGAAGTACATTGTACTTTGGCTTATATCTTTTTATCAAGTTACACTCTAGTATAAGTGCCTCTGTTTCTGAATCGGTTATTATATATTCAAAGCTTCTGATATTTTTTACCATTGATTTTACTTTTGATGAATGATTTTTAGACGATTGGAAATACTGTCTAACTCTGTTTTTAAGTACGACAGCTTTTCCAACGTAGATTACATTTCCAAAAGCGTCTTTCATTATATAGACTCCAGGTTGTTCTGGAAGTTGTTTTAAATGTTCTTGTATGTCAAACAAATTATGTCCTCCTATTTAATTTTCTTGTTGCTTCTATATTTATACGCAATCCAATAATCAACCACTCTAGATAGACACTCTACAAGTATCTGTCTATCTAGGTAGTTTTCTTCTATTGAATACTCTACTTCTTCATCTGTGTGAACCTCAGCATTTCCAAATGCCCTAATTATATGCATATATGCAGTAATTCTTGGAGATGCAAGTTCTGCTTTTCTCATATACTCAATTCTCTGGAATAGGTTTCTGTTTCCAGCCTTATCCCCACCTATATCGTATATGATAAACTCAAGCATTTTTCTCGCCAATACGCAGAACTCAAACTGTCTTAGCTCTCTGCTCTCAATTCTTGCTTCAAACTCAATTAAAACATCACTTCTATCTCTTTTCTTGAATTTTCCAGAAGTAACCTGCTCTCTGTAGTATTTCATCTTAGACCACATATCGCAAAGAATTTCGTCGCATTGCTCATCGCTAAACACATTTTCCTGATCGACATCAGTTCTGTTTAGGATTTCATTCATCTTCCGGTCAAATTTCATAACCCTTTCTCTATCGTTATCGACTATGTATATCCCGTCTAGGTTGTATGTCTTTTCCATAGCAAATCTACTTTGCTCTACAAGTATGCTGAGAATTTCATCGTCTGGTAGATTTTTTAAACAAGAACCCATAACCGGCATCGCTATATTCTCTATATTTATACCAATACCATCTGCAAGATTTATCACCGCAAATAGATTTCTTATTCTCTCTGCAAAACATTCAGCAGTTATTGTTCTATCATCTAATTCTATACAGGCAATTCTTTTAAAACCTACCTTTTCAACGTCAAATTCCTTAGACATCCAAACTCCAAGCGACTTGTTTAAATCTAAAACTGCCTCTTCCTGTATTTCTTTCATAGACATCCCGTATTTTTCCATGAAGCTTTTTTCAAATGCCTTCTGCGTAGATCCTTCATGGTATTTATATGATGCAAGGACTAATAGGTCTATTGGGTAGTAAAATTCTGTAAGGTCTGCATAATGTAACTCGATAAATTTTATCCCCGAAACTGTCCCAAATTCATTTCTGTTTAAATATACTTTTGTGTGCTTATTCATAGAAAAACCACCGCCTTCAAAAAAAGCCTGAAAAAATATTTTTCAGGCTGTTTAATTTCTTTATTTAATTATACTTTAAAAACAAATTATTTTCATTACTAATTCTCTCTTAATCTTTCAACAATTGTTGCTTTAGATACAAATTTGTAAATTACTAGCGGTAATACTATCCCTAATAGTATAAACATAGGCATAACTATTAAAATTGATGTTATTGTAAATTTGTAAGTAAAGAACCAAAACATATTTTCTATAGTTTTTCCAATAAATGGATTTAATATTATTGATAGACCTAGAGAAAGAACTCCAACTCCTAAAGCGTAGTATAAACCTTCGTATACTAGCATAGTTTTTAGCTGTTTTCCTGTCATACCAACAGATTGTAGCATTGCAAATTCTCTTTTTCTAGTAATTATACTTGTAAGAATTGCATTGAAGAAGTTAAGTACTCCTATTAATCCTACTATAAAGCTTAGTGCTCCACCCATTAATAAGAACATAGAGCGCATACTTTCAAATTCTGCTACATATTTTTCCTTGCTTTCATAGTCGTATTCTTGCTTTTGATTTGTTGTGTAATCTTTAAGGAAAGATTCCATCGCTGAGTTTGATTTTTTTGTTGTGTTGAATGCATATAGCATTATAAAGTCTGTTCCAGAGTCTTGTATGAAAGTCTTATCATTTAATATAAACTCATTAGCTCCATAGTAACGATAAGATAATGCTTCTGGTACAGTTACTATCGCTGATACTGTGTATTCTACATCTTTATATTTTTTAGCTCTTGAACTAGAAACTACTCCAGATTGTTTGCTAGGGTCAAAATCTTTTGGATATACTTTACCTGTTTCTGGATTATAGTATTCCATTTCTTCTACATATCTAAGCGTAATTTTATCTCCTACTTTCGCCCACCGTGACTCTTTTTTAAATTTTCCATAGTCATCTTCATCATATACAGCTGCGATATTTCTACTTCCTGGATCGTATACTTTTGAAAGATCTCCTTCCCAAACTTTTAGTTTGTCTAATGCTAATTTTTCCATTCCATAAATCTGTGCTCTATCAACAATACGCCCATCTTTTGTTTTTTCTTCTAGTTTTATTCTTTTATCTATTTCTTCTTTTTTAAGGGAATATTTATAGTTATTTCTATAAGCTTTTTCTGTTATAAATTCTTGTACAGTTGAAGTCTTTCCGTATATTTTACAGCTATCTGTTATTCCTTTTTGCTTAGAAATATATTCTATATCTGATGGCAATAAAGCTTTATCCTTCTCAAAAATACCATCTGATTGGAAGTATGAAGCATTTGCTAATACAAAATCTGTAGATACAAAATTAGATACATATTTATCCATATCAAAACCTTTTGTAAATAAAACTGTAAAGTTCAATAAAACAACCGCTAATGATAAAGAAATTATAGTTACTATAGTTTTTCCACGACTTCTACCTAAGTTTTCTTTTGCCATTAACCAAAGCGATACTTTCTTTGATGTTTTTTTAGATTTCTTTTTGATATTGCTTCCTTCTGTGTATCTAACTGCTTCTATTGGAGAAACTTTTGATGCTATTCTTCCAGGTCTAATACAAGAAATCCATACTGTTAATAAAGTAAAGATAACAGCAAAGATAAATATACCTGGGCTAATAGAAACCACATTTATAACATCTAATTGTGCCATTACTACTGCTGTTAAAGATTTTCCTACTATCCAACCTGCAAGTAATCCAAAAGGAATTCCTATTAAACTAAGAAGTATTGCCTGTTGACGAATAATCTTTTTAAGCTGGCGAGGAGTTGTACCTATTGTCTTTAATAATCCATAAAATCTAATATCATTTGCCACTGAAATCTGGAATACATTGTATATAATTAGATACCCTGTAAAAACAATAAGTAATAATATAAGCACTATAGCTAATACTAAGGATAAGTCCATACTTTCTTCTAATTGTGCACCACTATATCCCCAGTTAACACCTATTTTGATATAATTACTTTCTTTTAAATTATCTTTTCCTTGATATCCATGATTATTAAGAACAGTTTCCATATTTTCTGCTATATTTCGAGAACTTTTGAACATAACATCCATATTCCAACTTCCTGTCATTCCATCTGTAGCTTTTCCTGGTATAAGATTTACCTCTTTAAAAATAGACTCCGCTCTACTTTCTGGAATTAAAATCTGATTTGCTACAATTGCTTCATCATATTCCCAATATCCACTAAGTGTGAAAGTTTGTGTTGTTTCTTTTCCATCTACATCAAATGTAAGAGTCAATTTTTCACCTATTTGGGGTTCTACTCCTAATAGTTTAAGTACTTTTGTATCTGTCGCTACTTCATCTGTTCCCTCTTTAGGTAATCTTCCGGTTGTAGGGTCACAGTACATAAAGTGTGCCTCATTTTTATCAGCGTATCCAATTTCTACATGACTTTTATTAAAGGGTACTTTTGTAGGCATTCCTACAAAACGTCTTTCACCGTATTGTTTTATTAATGGATCGTCTTTTATTTCTTCAAACTGTTCCTCTGTCATAGCTTTAAAACTACCATGACTCCAAGCGCCACATTGACGGAAATTTGATTCCTGCATCCCTTCATTTATAGAAAATGCAATTGTAAATAGTGATGTGAACAGCAATGTAGTCAATGCAATCGCAAAAACGGCAATTAAATTTCTAGTTTTTCCAGCTTTAAATTGCTTGATACTCAGATTACGAATACATTTTTTATTTTTAACTTTCATAACTGCCACCCCCTAATGCTCTACAATCTTGCCGTCTTCAATACGAATTATACGGTCTGCTAATTGAGCAATTTCTTCGTTGTGGGTAATCATTACTATTGTCTGTGCATATTTTTGACTAGTTACTTTTAATAATCCGAGTACATCTTGGCTTGTTTTTGAGTCAAGGTTTCCTGTTGGTTCATCGGCAAGTATTATAGCTGGTTTTGAAGCTAGTGCCCTTGCAATAGCCACACGTTGCTGCTGACCACCAGATAAGTTATTTGGAAGATTATCCAATTTATTTTCTATCCCTAGTGTTTCAATTATACTTTTGATATACTCTGCATCTGGCTCTTTCCCATCAAGCTGGATTGGAAGTACAATATTTTCATATACGTTTAAAACAGGAACTAGGTTATAATTTTGGAATACAAATCCAATTTTTCTACGTCTAAAAATAGTTAGCTCCTCATCTTTTAAAGAGAAAATATTTCTATTATCTACTGCTACATTTCCTGATGTTGGTCTATCTAGCCCACCTAGTATATGCAATAATGTTGATTTCCCAGAGCCAGATGTTCCAACAATAGCAACAAATTCTCCTTTTTCTACTGAAAAATTAACTCCATCTAGTGCATGGACTTCATTTTCACCTGAGCCGTAAATCTTTATTAAATTATCTGCTTGTAAAATTTTCATATCTCACACCTCCATAACATAAATTTTCTTAGAGTTATATGTAGAAATTTATTATTCTCATTCCAAAATTTATGTTTCTAAAAAAAATCTGTATATAAAAGATGTTCCTTCATCTCTATATACAGATTATCTCATACAAATCTTTCCACATTCTTTCTGTAAATATATCAATTCTAACAGTTTTGTTAGATTTCATCTATCTCGGAATATATACAGAAAATGTAGATCCTACTCCTAGCTCTGATGTTAGTTTTATATATCCACCCTCACTAGAGATAATTTCTCTTGTTAGATAAAGTCCTATTCCTACACCCTCATCGTTGTGTACTGATTGAGAGCGATAAAAACGTGAAAATACCTCTGCTTGTTCAGATTCATCTATCCCCATTCCTGTGTCTGATATGTCTATTCTTGTAAATATTTCATGCTCTTTGACATTAATATTTATTTCCCCTATATTTGTGTATTTTATTGCATTATCTACAATATTTCCCAGTGCTTCTGTAGTCCACTTTCTGTCAAAAGTAGCTTTTGATGTTGTCTTTTCAATGTTTAATTCTAGATTTTTGTTTTTAGCTTTAGATATATACCGTTCATATATATCTTTTAGCATAGGTTGAATTTCTTCTTTTCTTGGCGATAAGTTTAAAATTCCATTTTCCAATCTTGAAAGTTTTACAAGAGATTTTATTAAGAATTCTAGTTTTTCAGCTTGTTGTTTAATTGCTTCAACATTAGAGCGCATATCTTCAGATAAATCTTCCTCTTCTATTAATTCACTGTACAAAATAAGATTTGAAATCGTAGTCTTAGTCTGATGTGATATATCAGAAATCAAAGTCTTTATTTTCTCTTTTTCCTTCATAATATTTTTGGATGAGGTGCTTGATGAGGATAGATAATTAGAGAACTTTGTTTCTAATGCAGACAATCTACTTTCGTCGAATTTTGTTTCTGAGTATTCACCATCAGCTGCAGAGTCTATCATTTTTTCAAGTGTATCCATAGTTCTTTTAGTGCGTACATGATTTATTAAAACAACTGTAAAAGCTGCAATTATGCTAATTAACGCCAATACTACAATAAATTTACTCATCTTTATTCACCCAACTGTACCCTATTCCATAGACTGTCTTGATATAATCCTGTGCACCAAGTTTGTCACGAAGTCTTTTTATACTTACAGAAAGTGCATTTTCATCTACATATTTTGCTCCATCAGTCCAAATGTAGTCTATCAGCATATTACGACTTACTGTTCCACCTTGATGCTCTACTAATATTTTTAATAACTTTTGCTCTGTTTTGCTTAGTTCTATATTTTCTTCATCGGCTAAAAATATCATATTATCAAAGTCAAATACAAAACGATCCATTTTAAATATCTTTTCATTTTTTCCATTTTCATTTTTTAGATTAATAGCATTTTTTCTAAGTTGTGTGTTTACCCTTGCTCTTAAAACTGCTAGAGAAAATGGCTTTGTTATGTAGTCATCCGCACCTTGTTCAAGACCCTCAACAATATCCATATCTGTGTCGTTGGCTGTAAGTAAAATCACAGGTCTAATAGAATTATCTTCTTTTAATTCTTTTAGAAAGTCTAATCCATTTCCATCTGGCAAATTTATATCCAGTAGTATCAATGATACATCGTCAATTTCTAGTTGTTCTCTTGCGCTTTTTAAATCCATACAAGATATAATTTTTCTATTTTCTGATTTTAAGGCTTTGCACAATCCTTGATTGAGCCTTAGGTCATCCTCTACAATTAAAATTTGTTTCATTTTTTTCTCCATTTTTATTAGTATTTTTCTTATATTTTTATATTATAATTATACCTCAGACAAATTTGTTGTAAAGAAAAAGAGACTGTTGCATATCTTACAGCAGTCTCTTTTGTTAGTCATAATCTTTTATAAATTTTCTAACTAAAAAACTTGAATTTTTTTCTTGTCTTTATTTGAAGTATCTCTTAAGGAATTGTCCTGTGTAGCTTTCTTCTACTTTAGATACTTCTTCTGGTGTTCCTGTGGCAACTATTGTTCCTCCACCGTCTCCACCTTCTGGTCCTAAGTCGATTATATGGTCACAAGTTTTTATTACATCAAGGTTGTGCTCTATTACAACTATTGTATTTCCTGTGTCCGCAAGTCTTTGAAGTACGTCAATTAGTTTATCTACATCTGCCATGTGAAGTCCAGTTGTTGGCTCATCTAATATGTACAGTGTTTTTCCTGTTGGACGTTTGCTAAGTTCGGCTGCTAGTTTAATTCTCTGAGCCTCCCCACCAGAGAGCTGTGTAGATGGCTGTCCTAGTTTGATATATGATAGACCTACATCCATTAGAGTTTCTAGTTTTCTTCTTATATTTGGTATGTTTTCAAAGAATTCTAGTGCTTCTTCTACGTTCATATCAAGTACATCAGATATTGTTTTGTCTTTGTATTTTACCTGTAGAGTTTCTCTATTGTATCTTTCCCCTTTACATACTTCACAAGGAACGTATACGTCTGGAAGGAAGTGCATTTCTATTTTAATTATTCCATCTCCCTTACAGGCTTCACATCTTCCACCTTTTACATTGAAACTAAATCTACCCTTCTGGTATCCTCTAGCTTTTGCTTCATTAGTAGATGCAAATAAATCTCTTATATGGTCGAATACTCCTGTGTAAGTCGCAGGATTTGAACGAGGTGTTCTTCCTATTGGGCTCTGGTCTATGTTTATTATTTTGTCTATGTTTTCAATTCCAGTTATTTCTTTGTGTTTACCTGGTCTTATTCTAGCTCTATTTACTTTACTTGCAACACCTTTGTAAAGTATTTCGTTTACTAGCGTACTTTTTCCTGATCCAGATACTCCAGTTACACATACAAATTTACCAAGTGGGAATTTTACGTTAATATTTTTTAAGTTGTTTTCTGATGCTTTTTTGATTTCTATGAAGTTTCCATTTCCTTCTCTTAAAGTTTCTGGAATTGCTATCTGTTTTTCTCCACTTAGATATTTTCCTGTGATAGAGTTTGGATTGTTTATTATCTCTTCTGCAGTTCCCTCTGCTACTATTTCTCCACCATGAATTCCAGCTCCAGGGCCAATATCTACTATATAGTCCGCAGCTCTCATTGTATCTTCATCGTGTTCAACAACTATAAGTGTGTTTCCTAAGTCTGTTAGGTTTCTTAGAGTTCCTATTAGTTTGTCGTTATCTCTCTGATGAAGTCCTATACTAGGCTCGTCTAGTACATAAAGTACTCCTACAAGTGCAGAACCTATTTGAGTTGCAAGTCTTATACGCTGAGCTTCTCCTCCAGAAAGTGTTCCAGCTTTTCTCGATAGATTTAGATAGTCAAGACCTACATCTCTAAGGAATGATGCTCTAGCTTTTATTTCTTTTATTATCTCAGCTGCTATCATTTTCTGTTTTTCTGAGAAAGTGTCGTTTAGTCCGTCTATAAATTCTATTAATTCATTTATAGATAAGTCTGTTACTTCTATTATGTTTTTTCCACCAACAAGTACAGATAGAACCTCGTTTTTAAGTCTTCTTCCTTTACATACAGGACAAGGACTTTCAGCCATAAATTCTTCTAGTTTATCTCTCATGTACTCTGATTTTGTTTCTTGGTATCTTCTTGATATATTTGTTACAACACCTTCAAAATGTGCTCTGTATTTTTTTCTTCCACTAAATTTTGAGTCGAATTCAAATTCAACTATTGTGCTGTCTACTCCATTTCCATATAGTAGCTCCTGTACAAAATCCTCAGGTAGTTCTTTAAATGGAACATCTATATCTACACCGTATTTGTCAGCTAAACTTTTCATCATCATGCTGTAGTATGTTTCGTCATTTGTAGCAGCTGCTCCCCAAGCCGCAATAGCACCTTGTTTTATAGTTAAGTCCTTGTTTGGAACTACTAAGTCTGGGTCAACTTCTTTACTTTCTCCAAGACCTTTACAAGCTTCACACGCACCGAATGGAGCATTGAATGAGAACATTCTAGGAGATAATTCTTCTATTCCTATTCCATGGTCTGGGCAAGCAAATTTTGTAGAGAACATTACTTCTTCTCCGTCTATTACCTGAGCAATTACAAGTCCGTCAGATAGTTTTAGTGCAGTTTCAAGAGAGTCTCCAAGTCTGCTTTCTAGACCTGGTTTGACTATTATTCTATCTACTACAACTTCTATATCGTGCTTTTTATTTTTTTCGATTTCTATTTCGTCGTTTATATCGTAGTTTTCTCCATCTACTCTTATTCTTACAAATCCTTCTTTTCTTATGTTGTCTATTAGTTTTTTGTGAGTTCCTTTTTTTCCTCTGACTATCGGTGATAGTATCTGGATTTTTGTTCTTTCTGGAAATTCTAATATTTTATCTGTTATTTCCTGAACTGTCATCCGGCTTATTTTCTTTCCACAAACTGCACAGTGAGCCTCACCTGCATTTGCGAATAATAGTCTTAGGTAGTCGTATATTTCTGTTACAGTTCCCACAGTTGAACGAGGGTTTTTTGATGTTGTTTTCTGGTCTATTGATATCGCTGGAGATAGTCCTTCTATGTACTCAACGTTAGGTTTTTCCATCTGTCCTAAGAACTGTCTTGCATATGATGAAAGACTTTCTACATATCTTCTCTGGCCTTCTGCATAAATTGTGTCGAATGCTAGAGATGATTTTCCAGATCCAGAAAGTCCTGTAAATACTATGAATTTATTTCTAGGAAGCGTCAAGTCTACACCTTTTAAGTTGTTTTCCCTTGCTCCTCTTATTACAATATTTCTCTCTTGCATAGCTACTCCTTTCTTTCGCTTCTATTTTTGATTTTATATTCTATTTTTCTTTTTTAGCAATTTTTTCTTCTAATTCTTTTAGTTTATCTCTTAATTCCGCAGCTCTTTCAAACTGAAGATTTTTAGCAGCTTCCATCATTTCTTCTGTTAGCTTAGCAACATTTGCTTTTAATTCGTCGATGTCGTCAGTTTCTTTAATTCCGTATACAACCTCTTCTTCTGCAGCCTGAGTAGCTTCGATTGCAGCTCGTATATCTTTTTTAACTGTCTTCGGAATTATTCCATGTTCTTTGTTGTACGCATCCTGTATTTCTCTTCTTCTTTTAGTTTCATCTATTGCACTTCTCATAGAGTCTGTTATCTTGTCTGCGTACATTATTACTCGTCCATGTTCGTTTCTGGCAGCACGACCTATTGTCTGTATTAGAGAAGTTTCAGAACGTAGGAATCCTTCTTTATCTGCATCTAATATTGCTATTAGAGATACTTCTGGGATATCTAATCCTTCTCTTAGTAGGTTGATTCCTATAAGTACGTCAAATTTACCCATTCTTAAATCCCTGATTATTTCAGTTCTTTCAAGTGTTGCTATGTCTGAGTGTAGGTATTTTACCTTTATTCCAATTTCTTTTAGGTAATCTGTTAAGTCTTCACTCATTTTTTTAGTCAGAGTAGTTACTAGTACTCTTTCACCTTTTTCGATTACAGAATGGATTTCATGTACTAGGTTATCTATCTGATTTTCTATAGGTCTTACATCTATTTCAGGGTCTAATAGTCCTGTAGGTCTTATTATCTGTTCAGCAAATGTTGTACTGTTCTGAATTTCGTAAGGTCCTGGTGTAGCTGTTGTAAATACTATCTGGTTTATGTTTTCTTCAAATTCTTCAAAGTTTAAAGGTCTGTTGTCGTACGCTGATGGAAGTCTAAATCCATTGTCTATTAGTGATCCTTTTCTTGAGCGGTCTCCTGCATACATACCCCTTACCTGAGGAATTGTGACATGCGACTCATCTACTATCATTAGGAAATCATCTGGGAAGAAGTCCATAAGTGTGTACGGTTTTTCTCCTTCTGCCCTTCCTGTTAAGTGTCTTGAATAGTTTTCTATTCCCTGACAGAATCCAATTTCCTTTAGCATTTCTATGTCGTAGTTTGTTCTCTGCTCTATTCTCTGTGCTTCAAGCAACATATCTCTCTCTTTGAAATACTGTATTCTTTCTTCTAATTCTGCCTCTATTCTTTTTATTGCTTCTTCAATTCTTTCTGGAGTTGTTACATAGTGAGATGCCGGGAATATTGCGACGTGGCTTCTTGTTCCGACTATTTTACCAGTTAGGTAGTCTATTTCTGTTATTCTGTCTATTTCATCCCCAAAGAATTCTACTCTTATCGCTTTTTCATCGTCACCTGCTGGGAATATTTCTAATACATCACCTCTAACTCTGAACGTTCCTCGAGTAAAGTTTATGTCATTTCTTTCGTACTGTATTTCTATCAATCTTTTTATTACATCATCTCTGTCTTTTTCGTCACCTGGTCTAAGTGAAAGCATCATTTCCTTATAGTCTTTTGGATCCCCTAAACCATATATACAAGATACAGATGATATTATTATTACATCTCTTCTTTCTAATAATGCAGCAGTTGCAGAGTGTCTAAGTTTGTCTATTTCATCGTTTATGCTTGCATCTTTTTCTATATATGTGTCACTGCTCGCTACATAGGCTTCTGGCTGGTAGTAATCGTAGTATGATACGAAATATTCTACAGCATTTTCTGGGAAGAATTCTTTAAATTCCCCGTAAAGCTGTGCAGCAAGTGTTTTGTTGTGAGCTAGTATAAGTGTTGGTTTGTTTACATTTTCTATTATATTTGCCATAGTGAATGTTTTTCCCGAACCAGTTACTCCAAGTAGTGTCGAGAATTTTTCGTTTCTTTTTATGGCATCTGATATCGTCTTTATGGCTTCAGGCTGGTCACCTGTTGGCTTGAATTTTGAATGTATTTTAAATTTATCCATAATTTGAACACCTGTCCTTTTCAGATATTTCCGTCTTTGTCAAAACTAGTATAACATAAATAAAATTTATTTCATAGAATTTTGCGAATATATGTTCGTTAAAATTAGAGCTAATAGGATTATTCCCCATTAGCTCTAGTTTTATTCGTAATTTATTTTTAATATTAATTTTTTATTATTTTCTTATTGTTTTCTTTTTCCTGTAATAGTCTGCTCTATTATGCTCTCCATAGCTTCTTGAGTAAGCCCACCTTGAACATATCCAAATACGTTTCCTTCTTTGTCTATCATAAATGTAGTTGGAAGCGATGATATTCTATACGCACCAAATGTGTAACCTCCATCATCCATTAATACAGGATATGTGTATCCATTTTCTTCTAAGAATGCTTTTATTCCGTCGATGTCTTTTTCATCCTGAGTGTTTGGAGCTGCGACAGATAGTATTACTACTTCTGATTCTTCTCCCTGTTTTTCGTATTTTTCATAAATCTTCTGTATATCAGGCATTTCCATTTTACAAGGAGGACACCAAGTTGCCCAGAAGTTTAAAAATACTACCTTCCCTTTATAATCAGAAAGCTTGTGAGTTTTTCCATACTGGTCTTTTAATTCAAAATCTATTGCAGGAGTTTTATCATTATTTGCATTAGATGATGATCCTTCGTTTTTTGTTTCTGCTTTATTATTTTCTTCTGTGTTTGAATTTGTTGCATCTTTTCCTGTAGAGTATGTTACATTTGAATTACTTGATGCATTTGTACTATTTGCTGTGTAAGATAATTTTCCACTAAATACAAATAGCCCCATCACTATCATTAGAAATGCACCTATTTTAACTGTATATTTCACTATATTTTTGTATTTCTTTATTAAATTCATTAACTGAGTTGTGAATAATCCAAGTAATATGAATGGGATTATAAATCCAGCACTGTAAACACCTATTAGCATAAATCCTTTCATCCGCGTTTCAGCACTTCCAGCCATTATCAGTACACTTGTTAGTACAGGCCCTATACATGGTGTCCATGCAAAGCTAAATGTAAACCCAAATATTATCGCTGTTATCGGTGATAATGCTATTTTGTCCATTTTAAAAGGAAGTTTGTGCTCACTTTCTAGTAGAGTAGATCTTTTAAAGATTCCTAATTGGTAAAGTCCAAATAATATCATTATTACTCCACCAATTTTTGATATTATATCTCCGTATGAAGCAAAGAATTCTTTTAAAGCCGATACTCCTAGCCCCATTATGAAGAACGATAAACTTATCCCCAATGTGAAGAATATTGTGTTTATAAGTAGTTTTCTCTTGTTGTAGCTTCCATCTTCTTGATTAATTCCACCTGATAAATATCCTAGATACAGTGGAATTAGTGGTAGTATACAAGGAGATGTGAAGCTTAGTACACCCTGTAAAAATACCGTCAACATCGGTATGCTCATATCTAAATTAAAATTCATACAATTTCCCCCTCTTTTGATTATAAGTTTTTTATTATGCTTTTTAGTTAATATTTTTATCTATTATATTCTTTATATTATTAATTTATAGTCTATTTACTTATACCCATTTTATGCAATATTTACCATTGTTATGTACCAATTTTCATATTTTCATCACAATCAATTAGTTCCTATTAAAAAAAGACCACCTAAAACAATCGGCGATCTTCTTTATAATATTTATTTTTAATATTTACCCTTTATCTTCTTATTGCCATTTTCTTTATCAATTTAGAAATTTCTTTTTGTTTTTTATTCTTAGCTATTAGATAGCTATTCTTATCATCATTAAAAGAGTTTTCAGTTTTTAATTTATTATATGCGTTCCATCTTTCTTCAGATAAAATTCCATTTTCTAAGGCTTCTCTCACAGCACAACCTGGTTCATTATCAAAAAACAAAAATGCAACATTCTTTAACAAATTGTTAATGAATGCTGCATTTTAAAAGTTAAATTTATTTTTCTTATTACAAATTCCAAAAAAATAAAAAAGATTACGTGGCTACGTCCTACTCTCCCAGGGGCCTTCGCCCCAAGTACCATCAGCGAT
>UQCY01000019.1 GCA_900539645.1 uncultured Clostridium sp.
TATATGAAAAAATTTTAATTACAGTATAATGTAATTAAGGAAATAAAATATTTCAAAAATGAAGGGGGTATTTTTTGTGATAGATTTCGTAAAAACTAGAAGAAGTTGTAGAAAGTATTCTGATCTTCCAGTGCCAGAGGATAAACTTAAAAAAGTTTTAAAGGCTGGACTTTTAGCTCCATCAGGAAGATCTAAAAAACCTTGGGAATTTGTAGTTACTACAGATTCAAAAAAATTAGAATTATTATCTAACTGTAGAACAAAGGGTGGAGGATTTTTCCTAAAGGATGCTCCGGTAGCAATTGTTATAGCTGCAGATCCAGAATTAACTGATGTTTGGACTGAAGACTGCTCGATAGCAGCATCTTATATGCAGCTTGAAGCTCATAGTTTAGGGCTTGCTACTTGTTGGGTACAGGTAAGACAGAGAGCTCATGATGAAAATCAGACAGCTGAGGAATATATAAAAAATGTTATGGAAATACCAGAAAACTACAAAGTACAGTGCATATTAGGTCTTGGATATTCAAATGAGGACAAAGAATCATACACAGATGCAGATGTAGTTTGGGAAAAAGTTCATTTTGAAAAATTTTAATACGGAAATAGAAAAAGAGTCTAATTTAGGCTCTTTTTTTGTTGCAATTTTAAGCAAAAATTTTACAAAAAATATATTTATTGTAGTAGAATAGAAAAGTAAAGATTTATATAGAAAAAAACTAATAGAAAGAAAAATACAATAGAAAAAACAAATACTATCATAAAAAATATAGTGTTATACTGATTTGTATAGAAAAAATAATTTAAGATATTGATTAAAAAAATAATTGTAAATATATAAATCCAAAAAGGAGGATTGTCTATGAGGCTAAAAATAAAAAACTGTAGCCTTTTATGTAATCAAGGAACAGCACCTTATAATGAAGATGCAGCTGGTATAACACCTTTTGGAGTATGGGTACTTGACGGAGCAACTGGACTTAATGGGAAGAATATAGTATCTGATGAGAGTGATGCAAGATGGTACTCTCAGTGGTGGAATAACTTTTTACATGAAAATATATACAGAAGTGATTCATTAAAAGAAATTATGTTAGATGGAATAAGAAGTATAAAGGAAGAGTATAATGAGCTTGTAGAGGGAAAAGATGTAAAAAAATTAGATTTACCATCTAGCTCTATAGCTATAGTAAAATTTAGAGATGATATGATAGAGTATTTTCTTTTAGGAGATTGCTCTTTCTTCTATAATGATGGAGAAAGAAAAATTATAAAAGATAGAAGCATATGTCATCTTGATGATAAAGTATACGATGAAATGATTAGAATACCTAACTTAGAAAAGCTTTCATTTAATGAAATAAAAGCGAGGGTTATGAATACCATAATAGATAATAGAATGAAGAAAAATACTAAAGATGGATATTGGATTTTAGATTTTAGTGAGGAAGCAATAGAAAATTCTATACATGGATATATTCAGGTAGAAGATGAGATGAAAATAATGCTTGCTAGTGATGGATTTACATGTGCATCTGATAGATATGGTATTTTAAAAGAGGATGAATTAATATATATAGCTGAAAAAATGGGAATAGAGTATATTTTTAATCAGGTGAGAGAATTTGAGGAAGACGACTACAAGGCAATAAAAATGCCAAGATTTAAGGTTATGGACGACTCAACAGCTGTATATGTAGAGCTTTATAATAAAAAAGAAAAGTAATTATATAGAGAAGGAAAGGATTAGAAATGAGAATATTACACATAACTACCCAAAAACCTAACAGTACAGGAAGCGGAATATATATGTGTGGAATGATAAAGGGGTTTGAAAAATTAGGATATGAGCAATCTGTTATAGCTGGAATTGATGTAGATGACAGCATAAAAGAATTAGAAGAACATTTTGGAGCGACAAAATTTTATCCAGTTGTATATAATACAAATGAGTTGGATTTTAATGTTGTTGGAATGAGCGACTCTATGCCTTATAAGAGCACTAGATATAGAGATATGAATGACGAAATGGTGGAGAAATTAAAAAAAGCATTTGAAAAGCAGATAAATAAAGCATTGGAAGAATTTAAGCCTAATATAATAATCTGTCATCATTTATATCTACTTACTGCATTTGTAAGAGAAGTTGTAAAAGAAAAAGATATAAAAATTGCTGCAGTATGCCATGGAACTTGCTTAAGACAGTTAAAAACTATACCATTAGAAAGAGATTATATAAAAGAAAATATAAGAAATCTAGATATGTTATTTGCACTTCATGAAGAACAGAAGAGAGATATAATGTCTGTATTTAATGTTGGAGAAGAAAAAGTAAAAGTAATTGGAAGTGGATTTAACGATAATATTTTCAAGAATAAAAACTATGAAGTTGAAAGAGATTATATTGAATTGGTATTTGCTGGAAAAATATGTAAATCAAAAGGACTTATACCGTTTATAGATTGTTTAGATAGATTAGATTACAAAGATGATTTTATTAAAGTTAGACTTGCAGGTACTGGAAGCGATAAAGAATCTTATGATGAAATCGTAGCAAAGGCAGATAATAGTAGATTCGATATAAAATTCCTTGGGAAATTAAATCAGAATGACCTAAGTGAGGAATTCAACAAAGCTGATATATTTGTTCTACCTTCATTCTATGAGGGTCTACCTGTTGTTGTACTAGAGGCTATGGCATGTGGTACAGATGTTGTAGTTACTGATATACCAGGTGTTAAAGAGTGGATTGGAGAAAAAATAAATACATCTGGAAAAATAAAATACGTTGAACTTCCAAAAATGAAATCTGTTGGTGTACCAGCAGACGAAGCTATAGAGCCATTTGAAGAAAGATTATCTGATGCACTAGATCAGATGATAAAAGAAAATCTAGATACTACAAATCATAAAAGATTTATAGATATGTCAGAAAAAACTTGGGATGGACTTGCTAAAAGAATGGAAGAAATGATAATAAAAACAAAATAGTATAACGTTTACAAATAAAATTTTAAGTTTGTTCAATATGTGGTACAATTAAGTTAAATAAGAAACTAAAACTGACTTAAAACAGATTGGAGTGATGAGTTATGAAATGGAAAGACTATGCTGAGGATATAAAACTGTTTGAAGAAATAGATAAAACAGTTAAACCACTTACAGAGGAACAGAAAAATAAGAATATAAAAACATTAATTACTTATTTTGCATCTGATGTACCAGCAAAAGTGTATAGCTCAAAAGTTGAACTAGAACCGATAGAAAAATTAAAAGCATTATTAGCAGCTTATCCGGTTAAAAAAATTACTCCGGAAATACTAGCTATGCTTGAAAATATTCTTCTTATAGAAAATGATGTTGAAAATGCAGTTGATGCGAATTCAATAGAAGAAAAAGAAGATAGAATAGCTGTTTGGAAAGGTGATATAACTAAAATAAAAGCTGATGCGGTTGTAAATGATGCAAATAGTTCATTATTAGGAAATAGACAACCATTCCATAAGGGAGTAGATAGTAAAATTCATGCAGCAGCAGGACCAAGACTTAGAGAAGACTGCAATACAATAATAGAAAAACAGGGACATATTGAATATGCAGGAGATGCTAAAATAACTAGAGCATACTGCCTACCTTCAAAATACGTTGTTCATACTGTAGGACCTGTTGTTTTAGGTGGAAATCCTAGTAAAGAGCATGAAAAGCAGTTGCTTCACTGTTATAAATCAGTTCTAAATACTGTAAAAGATATAGATGATATAAAAACAATAGTATTTTGTGGTATATCTACAGGATCTTCAGGATATCCAAAGAAAGAGGCTGCACAGCTTGCAGTTGATAGAGTTAGAATTTGGTTAAAAGAAAATCCTGAAAAAGATATAAAAGTAATATTTAATGTATATGATGATGAAGAAATGGAAAAATATCTAAAAGCGTTAGAAAGATAGTTTTTATATTAAAAGTAATATTATTTAAAAACAAGAGAGTGTTATTAATTAAAAATAATATTAAAACTGAAATATAATTGAATTAGATTAAATTTAGGGCAGTATGATTTTCGTACTGCCTTTTATTTTGAGGTGAGATAATATGAAATTTGTAGAAAGTCCGTTTTGTTTTGATGGTAAATTAAAAACTTGTATAGTAGATGGAAGAATTACAGAAGAATTAGAAAAAAATTTATTGGATAGAGATGTTAGAATAATAAAAACACCAAAGTGCAATGATGTTTACGATGCTATATCATATCATCCAGATATTCAGTTTTTTAATTGTGGAAACGGAAAAATAATAGTTGCACCAAATTTATATGAGGAATATGTTGAGATTTTAAATAATTTTTACTCATCAGAAGAAGGATATGAAATAAAAAATAATAAAATTGATTTGATAAAAGGGGAGAAACATCTAAGTAAAAGATATCCATACGATATCGCTTATAATGTCTGTATTGTAGGGAAATACGCGCTCCATAATTTTGAATATACAGATAAAGAAGTTTTAAAATATTTAGATGAAAAAGGATTTGAAAGAATAAATATAAAACAAGGATATTCCAAATGTTCTATATGTGTTGTTGACGATAAATCAATAATAACATCTGATAAAGGTATAGCAGAAAGTATAGAAAATAGTGGGGCAGATATAAACTATTTACTTATAGAAGAAGGGAGTATAGATTTATTTGATATGAATTTTGGATTTATTGGAGGTTGTACAGGGATATTATCAGATTCAGAAGTTGGATTTTTAGGGAATGTAGAAAATCATCCGGATTTTGAAAAGATTAAAGAGTTTTTAAATAAGTGTGGAAAAAATTATATATCGCTTTCTGAAGAAAAGCTTGTAGATTTAGGATCTATAATACCAATTGTAATCGAATAGTGAATTTAAAGTGAAATTATAGATTAAAATGATTAAGGTGTTGAATAAATTAAATAGATAGGTATATAATAATATTCTGATGTAGCATAGAAATAGATAAGTCTAGATTATGCATATATAAAAATTAAAACGAAATTAATTAGATTGATTAAAAAATATTAAAAGGGAAAGGATGTTTGTTATGAATATATTTTTAAGAATATTATTTATGGCGATAATTGGGGGGCTTATAGGATATATTACGAATGTTGTTGCTATAAAAATGCTATTTAAACCGTATGAACCTATAAAAATACCACTTACCAACATAGAAATAATGGGGTTAATACCTAAGAGAAGAGCTGAAATAGCAAAAAATGTAGCTGAGACAGTAAGAAGAGAGTTACTTAGTGAAGAAGACATATTCAATGGAATAATAAAAGATGAAGATAAAGCAGAAATAGCGGGATATATAAATTCAAAAGTATCTAATATAATAGCTGAAAAGGCAATATTCCTGCCTTCATCTTTAGTTAATAAAATAAACGGATATATATCAGATATAGTAGAAAAAGAAGTTGGAAATGCTATAGATGATTTAAGTAGTAGCTTTATAGAAAAAGCTAAGAATAGAGTAGATATAGAAAAAATTATAGAAGATAGAATAAATGAGTTTGATATAGAGTATCTAGAAGAAATGACTGTTAGAATAGCTAAGAAAGAATTAAAACATATAGAGGTTTTAGGATTACTTTTAGGGTTTGTGATTGGTATAGTTCAGGGGTTAATAACACTTATTATATAATATTTCAGAAAATTAAAAGCTTTGTATTGTAATATGCAAAATGATGTGGTAGAATAAAATCAGAGTTTTATATTAGCGATGAAAAGAAAGAGTAGGATAAAAGTCGTCTTACAGAGAGATTGGGTCACCGGCTGAGAGCCCAATAGAAGTGAGTTATCTGAAAACTAGCTTGGAGCTGGATTTAGTAGCGAGAGTGAAAGTATCCGGGTGATTACCTTATAATCTTCAAGAGGGTGTTTATTTTGATAAATATCAACTTGGGTGGAACCGCGAGCATACTCGTCCCAATTTTATGGGACGAGTTTTTTTTATTTTCATAAAAAGCAAAATATAAAATTAATATGTAAATTATTATAAATTAATATAAAAAAGGGGAGGACACAATAATGATAAAAGTATCTTTAAAAAACGATGTAAGAGAATTTGAATCAGGTATATCAGTTTTAGACGTTGCTAAATCAATAAGTGATGGATTAGCAAGAAGTATAGTTGCAGCTGAAGTAGATGGGGAAGTAGTTGGATTAGATACAGTACTAGATAAAGACTGTGCAGTTAATCTTCTAAAATTCGAAGATAAAGAAGGTAGAGAAGTATTCAGACATACTTCATCTCATATATTAGCTCAGGCTATAAAAAGATTGTATCCAGAAGCTAAATTAGCTATAGGACCAGCAATAGACAATGGATTTTACTATGATATAGACTTAGAACATAGTTTAGTTCCAGAAGATCTTGAAGCTTTAGAAAAAGAAATGAAAAAAATAGCTAAAGAAGATTTAAAAATAGAAAGATTTGAACTTCCAAGAGAAGAAGCTATAAAATTAATGCAGGAAAAAGGTGAAGACTACAAAGTAGAATTGATAGAAGATTTACCAGAAGATGCAGTAATATCATTCTACAAACAGGGAGATTTCACAGATTTATGTGCTGGACCACACCTTCTTTCTACTAAGAAAGTAAAAGCAGTTAAGCTTACAAGTGTAGCTGGTGCTTATTGGCGTGGAGATGAAAATAGAAAAATGCTTCAGAGAATATATGGGGTATCTTTCGAAAAAAATAAAGACCTTGAAGAACATTTACATATGTTAGAAGAAGCTAAAAAGAGAGATCACAGAAAATTAGGTAAAGAATTAGGATTATTCATGATACCTGAAGAAGGACCTGGATTCCCTCTAATGTTACCAAAAGGTATGGCTCTTAAAAATGCTTTATTAGAATACTGGAGAGAAGTACATAGAGCAGCTGAATACGTTGAAATAGAAACTCCAATAATATTAAACAGAAAATTATGGGAAACTTCAGGACATTGGTATCATTACAAAGAAAATATGTATACTGTAAAAATAGATGAAGAAGATTACGCTATAAAACCAATGAACTGTCCAGGAGGAATGTTATACTATAAGAGCGAAATGCATTCATACAGAGATTTCCCAATGAGAGTTGCTGAATTAGGTAGAGTTCACAGACATGAGCTATCTGGAGCGCTTCATGGATTAATGAGAGTTAGAGCATTCACTCAGGATGACGCTCATATATTCATGTTACCAGAACAGATAAGAGATGAAATAAAAGGTGTAATATCTTTAATAGATGGTATATATAAAACATTTGGATTCGAATATCACTTAGAATTATCTACTAGACCAGAAGATTCTATGGGTTCTGATGAAGAATGGGAAGCAGCTGAAAATGGTTTAAGAGGAGCTCTTGAAGAATTAAATCTTCCATTCGTTATAAATGAAGGAGATGGAGCATTCTATGGACCTAAGATAGACTTCCACTTAACTGACTGCATAGGAAGAACTTGGCAGTGTGGTACTATACAGCTAGATATGCAGCTTCCAAGACAGTTCGATGCTACTTACATAGGACAGGATGGAGAAAAACATAGACCAGTTATGATACATAGGGTTGCATTCGGAAGTATAGAAAGATTTATAGGAATACTTATAGAACAGTATGCTGGTAAATTCCCAGTTTGGTTAGCTCCAACTCAGGTTAAAATAATACCTATATCTGACAAATATGCTGATTACGCTGAAAAAGTTAGAAAAGAATTATTCGACAATGGATTAAGAGTTGAAGTTGACGGTAGAGTTGAAAAAGTTGGATTCAAGATAAGAGAAGCTCAGCTTGAAAAAGTTCCTTACATGGTAATAGTAGGTGAAAAAGAAGAAGCTGAAAACAATATATCTGTAAGATCTAGAGATGAAGGTGAATTAGGTAATGTTGAATTAGCTAAATTCATAGAAGATGTACAGGCTAAAGTAAAATCAAGAGAAAATATAGTAATGGAATAAATTTATAAATCAAGGGTGTCATAAAATTTTGTGACACCCTTTTATTTTTTATAATAGTAATTTTCATCTCCACGGTTCCGACGCCTATTTTAAATGAAAATAGTAGGCGTCTCCAAGTGTCGATGTTTAATTACTATTATAAAAAAATAAAAGAAAGTGGCACAAAATTTTTAATGACACCATTATTTTATATGTGCTAACACTGAAAAGTAATGATATACTATACTAAATAGGAATAAAATTTAATATTCTATGAAAAAATTAGACCATATTAAAAAAATACTATCTGTAAAATTTAAAAGGAGGTAATATATGAATGTATATAAAGTTATTTTTTATTATATTGCCATAGTAGTAGTTTGTATTGTGTTTGTTAGGATGTTGTACGAGTTAGTAACAAAAAAATATAGGATGAGATTGAATTCAGATTATGTGAATAAAAATCCTAAGATACAATATTTTCAAACAACCTTTTGGATTTTAGGAGTTATTTTTTCTGGAATATGTGTTTTTACAATTGGAGTAGCTGGGTTAAAAGATTTACCCTTTGTGTTAAAAAATGAATACCCACATGTGATAGGTAGAGTAGTAGAAGTTGACAAGACATCTCATGGAGATTATTCTGTTATTATTGAAGATGAAATAACAAAGGAAAAAGTTGATATAGGTTTTGTTCATAAGATATTAATAAAAGGTGAAAAAGTAGAGGTATATTATTTGCCACATTTAAAGTTTGGCAGTATATATAAAATGCAAAAGTAATGTTTTGAGGAGGAAATTGTATGAAGTTTGGATTTTTAGGTGTAGGTAATATGGCAGCAGCTATTATGAAGGGGATGTGTTTAGGTAAGTCTTTTGATAATGCTGATGTTCTAGGATATAATAGAACAGCATCTAAGGTAGAGAAGTTATCTGAGCAGTATGGTTTAACTACTTGTTATTCTGTTAAGGAGCTTATGGAAAATTCTGATGTTGTGGTTTTATCTGTTAAGCCACAGGTGTTACCAGATGTTATGCCAGAAGTTAAAGAACTTTTAAGAGAGGGGCAGTTAGTTATATCAATAGCAGCAGGTAAGGAAATAAGTTATTTACAGGAAAATTTAGGTGCAGATACTCATGTAGTTAGAGTTATGCCAAATGTAAATGCACAGGCTTTGATGTCTACTAGTTGCTTTACTTGTAGCGAAAATGTTACTGATGAAGAAAAAGAAGTTGTAAAAACTATGTTTGGAGAAGTTGGAAGTATAGTTGAGATAGAAGAACATCAATTTGCTGTATTTACAGCTGTTGGATGTGCATCTCCAGCATTTACTTACATATATATAGATGCTTTAGCAAGAGCAGGTGTAAAATGGGGACTTCCAAAAGATGTTGCTTTAGAAATAGCAGCAAGCTCAGTTCTTGGATCAGCTAAGATGGTTATGGAGTCTGATAAACATCCATTTGGATTAATGGACGAGGTTTGTTCTCCTGGAGGAACAACAATAGAAGGTGTTTGTCAGCTTCAGGACAATAACTTCATGAGCACAGTTGAAAAAGCAGTTAGTGCAGTTATAGAAAAAGATATGTCATTAAAATAAAAAATATAAAATAAAATGTAAAAACGGGCTGTTGAAATAAATCAATAGCCCATTTTTTATTATAAAAATTAAAATATTCCGAGATGTTGTAGTAATATTTTTGTGCCTAGTAGTATAAGTACTACACCACCGGCAAATTCAGCTTTAGATTTGAATCTTATTCCAAATAGAGTACCTATTCTTATCCCAAATGCAGATATTATAAATGTAGTTATACCGATTAATATAGCAGCATAAACTATGTTTACTCCTAAGAACGCAAATGTTATTCCAACAGCCATTGCATCTATACTAGTTGCTATAGCTAAAACAACCATAGTTTTAAAATCAAAAGAAGAACTTTCAACATCGCAACTTTCTTCTCTAGATTCTTTAATCATATTTACACCTATAAGTGCAAGAAGTACAAATGCAACCCAGTGGTCTATAGACATAATTCTTTCTTTAAAACTACTTGCAAGAATATATCCAATTACTGGCATAAGTGCCTGAAAACCACCAAAGTATGTACCAGTCAAAAGTGATTTTTTTACATCCCTTTCTCTAAGCGTAAGTCCTTTGCAAATTGCAACTGCAAAAGCATCCATTGAAAGTGCTACAGCAGTTATAAATAATTCAAATAAACTCATAATTTCCTCCTTAAAATTTATAAAATCAGCAACTCAGAATAGTTTAATTTAAAATAAAAATAAAAATAAAAAAAGACCTATCTACAGCCTAAGCTGCAGATAAGTCTCGTCATTCAAAATAAAGCCAGACAGTCAAACTGCCAGTATGTTGACTAAATTACAATCTTAAAAGATTGCCAACTACTCCCTTATTGCTAAAAATTATCATATAAATATCTTCTAATATTATAAGTGAAATTATTTGTAATTGTCAATTAGAAATGAATGATAAAATTCTTTTGTAAAAATAAATAAACCTTCACATATTAAAAATAAGTGTTAAAATATAAATGTAGATTTAAAATAATTAAAAATAATCGGAAGGAAGGATAACAAATGACTACTAATAGAAATGATAAATGCTGGTGTGGAAGCGGATTAAAATATAAAAAATGCCATATGAACTTTGATGAAAAATACAATGAAATGGCGGCAAAAGGTCATATAATGCCACCAAAATCTTTAATAAAAAATAAAGAACAGATAGAAGCAATAAAAGAAAGTGGAAAAATAAATACAGGAGTACTTGATGAAGTTGCAAAACATATAAAAGCTGGAATGAGTACAGCCGATATAGATAAAATAGTTTATGATTATACAATAGCTCATGGTGCAACTCCAGCACCTCTTGGATACGGTGGATTCCCTAAGAGTGTTTGTACTTCAATAAATAGCGAAGTATGCCATGGTATACCAGATGAAAATATAATATTAAAAGAAGGAGATATTATCAATGTAGACGTATCTACTATAAAAGATGGATATTTCTCAGATGCATCAAGAATGTTTAAAATAGGGAAAGTTAGTGAAGCTGCTGATAAAATAACTGATGTAGCTAAAGAATGTTTAGAAGCAGGTATAAAAGCAGTTAAACCTTGGGGACATCTTGGAGATATAGGTGCAGCTGTACAGGAATTAGCAGAAAAAAATGGATATTCAGTAGTAAGAGCGTTTGGTGGACATGGAATAGGATTAGAATTCCACGAAGATCCATTTGTAGCTCATGTTGGTAAAAAAGATCAGGGAATGGTTTTAGTTCCAGGAATGATATTCACAATAGAGCCTATGATAAATGAAGGAGAGTACGATGTATATGTTGACGATGTAAATGAATGGACAGTATACACAGCAGATGATTCTCTATCAGCTCAGTGGGAGCATCAGATACTAGTAACTGAAGATGGAATAGAAATAATAACATACTAGTGGTATTTTACTTAAAAATTGTTAAAAAATTTATTTCAAAAATAAATTTAAACTTTTTCAAAAAAAGACTTGCATTATGTTATAGAAAGTAATATAATAAACAAGTAAGTTAAAAGACAGCAAGTAGAAATCCGTTTCTCACCTTACGACGAGAGTTAGTAAGTGTTAATATGAGTTAGAAAAGCTTTAGGTAAAAGCTTTATTAGTAATGAGAACTTATATGGCGGATGATTTATCATTCGCCTTTTTTAATATAATGATGGAGGTGGACTACCATTAGTAAGGAAGTCGCAATAAACGAACAGATAAAAGAAAAGGAAGTAAGAGTTATCTCTGCAAATGGAGAACAGCTTGGAGTTATGCCTACAAAAGAAGCTCAGGGATTAGCAAACAATAAGAATTTAGACTTAGTTCTAATATCACCAAATGCTAAACCACCTGTTTGTAAAATAATGGATTATGGAAAATACAGATACGAACAGGCAAGAAAAGAAAAAGAAGCAAAGAAAAAACAGAAAACTGTTAATGTTAAAGAAGTAAGATTAAGACCAGGTATCGAACAGAACGACCTTAACACTAAAGCTAAACAGGCTATGAAATTCTTATCAAAAGGAGATAAGGTTAAAGTAGAACTTAGATTTAGAGGTAGAGAATTAGGTCACAAAGACCTTGGTAAAGAAGTAATGCTTAAATTCATAGAAGCAGTGAAAGAGTTTGGAGAACCAGCGAAAGCCCCTACATTTGAAGGGAACAACATGGTTGTAATAATAGATCCAAAAAAATAGATAAATATTCGAGAGGAGGAACTTTGTCATGCCAAAAATGAAAACTCATAGAGGTGCAGCAAAAAGATTAAAAAGAACAGGAAATGGAAAATTAAAAAGAGCTAAAGCTTACAAAAGCCATATATTAACTAAAAAATCTGCAAAAACTAAAATGAACTTAAGACAGTCAACTTTAGTTTCTGAAGGTGATGCTAGAAGAATAGCTCAGTTATTACCATACAAATAAGAATCGTAATAAAAGAAACGGAAAATATAAGAAGATTTTAAATAATAAATAATGGAGGATAAGAATAATGGCAAGAGTAAAAAAAGGTATGAATGCCCGTAAAAAACATAAAAAAGTTTTAAAACTTGCAAAAGGATTCAGAGGATCTAGAAGCAAATTATATAGACCAGCTAATGCATTCGTTATGAAAGCATTAAGAAATGCATACATAGGTAGAAAATTAAAGAAAAGAGATTACAGAAAACTTTGGATACAGAGAATAAATGCAGCTGCTAGAATGAACGGAATATCTTACTCAAGATTAATGAACGGTTTAAAATTAGCAGGTGTTGAAGTTAACAGAAAAATGTTATCTGAAATGGCTATAGCTGATCCAGCTGGATTCGCTAAACTTGTAGAAGTTGCTAAAGCTAAATTAGCTTAATTAACATTATACTACCGTAAATACAGACTGTTTTGCATAAGCAAGACGGTCTTTTTTTTATGTTTTTTTGTGCTTAAACTTAACAATTTATTGTATTCGATAAGGTTGTTTTTAATTGTAAATTAGAATATAATATATTAATGACATTTAAAATAATTAGTTAGAACTTCAAATGAAAATAAAAAATAAACATAAAATAAAACTGTGTCAGCGGACACAAAAATAAAGTTATATTAAAATGTATAATTTTATGATGTTAGGAGGTATGAAGGAAATTGAAAACGATGCTCAAAAGAGTGGCTTCTTATGGAAGTGGAATGCAGCCGACTCAGGTAATGGTAATCGGATTCGCAACGGTTATATTAGTAGGAGCTATAATATTAAATTTACCGATATCTACGCAAGATGGAGAAAGTATAGGATTTTTAAATGCGCTATTTACGGCTACATCTGCGGTGTGTGTAACAGGGCTAGTAGTAGTAGATACGTCTACTTATTGGAGCTTCTTTGGACAGCTAACGATAATAATGCTTATACAAATAGGTGGACTTGGATTCATGACGGTTACAACAATGTTTGCACTTATAACGGGGAAAAGAATAAATTTAAAAGAAAGACTTTTAATACAGGAAGCGTTAAATCAGAGGGATTTATCTGGTATAGTAAGACTTACTAGATATGTACTTATGATGACATTTACTATAGAGGGGATAGGAGCACTTATACTATCTACTAAATTTATACCAATGTTTGGATTTGTAAAGGGTACGTGGTTTTCAATTTTCCATGCAATTTCTGCATTCTGTAATGCAGGATTTGACCTTATGGGAGCCACAGCAGGTAAATTCACATCTATAGTGTGTTTTAACAATAGTTATTTAGTTATGCTTACAATTTCGGCATTAATAATACTTGGTGGGATTGGATTCCCAGTTTTACTAAATATAATCAGAGAAAAAAGATATTCAAGATATAATTTACATACTAAAGTGGTTATTTTCACTACTATTTCGCTTATAATAGTGGGTACAATTACTATTTTAGCTATAGAGTTTGATAGACCAAGCACTATTGGAGATATGCCTCTACCTCAGAAAATTGTAAATGCATATTTCCAGTCTGTTACATCTAGAACAGCAGGATTTGCAAGTATAGATCTTACTAAGCTTAGAGAAAGTACACTATTTGCAATGATAATTCTGATGTTTATAGGAGCTGCACCGGCGTCTACTGGTGGAGGTATCAAAGTTACAACACTTGCAACACTTTTATTATCTGTTAAGAGCCTTATCCTAGGAAAATCAGATATAGAAATATATGAAAGAAGAATAAGTTCATCAACAGTTAGAAAAGCTATGGTAATATTTGTAGTTGGGATAAGTTTTGTTGTAATAGGAACATTTTTACTATCTGCAACACAGGAACACTTTACATTAACAGCTGCAGCATTTGAGGTTGCATCGGCATTTGCGACTGTTGGACTTAGTATAGGTGGAAGTTCTACACTGACACCTATAGGTAAACTACTTATAATAATGTATATGTTCGCAGGACGTGTTGGATCACTTACAATATTCATGGCATTTATGTCAGGTGGATCTAAAAAAGTTCAGCCAGTTAGATATCCTGAGGGAAGTTTAATCGTAGGATAAAATATTTAGTGTTATTAGGAGAATAGAAAAATGAGTATGAAACAGTATATAGTAATTGGATGCGGTAGATTTGGTGCATCAGTTGCATCAACAATGCATTTATTAGGTCATCAGGTAATGGCAATAGATAAAAATGAGGATATAATACAGAACCTTTCAGATAAGGTAACACATGCAGCTATAGTAGATGTTACAGATGAGCGGGCACTTAGATCTCTTGGTCTAAGTAATTTTGATGTTGCTATAATTGCTATTGGATCAGATATAAGAGCATCTATAATGGCTACACTTATAGCAAAGGAAATGGGTGTAGAGGAAATAATCTGTAAAGCTAAGGATGAATTACAGGCTAAAGTTCTTTATAAAATAGGTGCTGATAGAGTTGTATTCCCAGAAAGAGATATGGGTGTTAGGGTTGCACACAATCTAGTATCAAACAATATATTAGACCATATAGAATTAGACCCAGAATACTCTATAGTTGAAATAGTTGTGCCTAAAAAATGGATGGGTAAATCTCTTATAGAGCTAGAACTTAGAAGTAGATACGAAATAACAGTACTTGCTATAAAGAGTGGGAAAGAAATAAACGTAACTCCATCTCCAGAAGAAAAACTAGAGGGTGGAAATATACTAGTAATAATAGGTAAAAACTCAAGTATAAGAGATATAATAAACCAGAATATTGAAACTGTAGGGAGAAGATAGTATATGGTAGAAATAACTAGTAAAGACAATGAAAAAATAAAAAGTACTAAGCTTCTTCTTAAATCAAAAAATAGAAATAAAGAGAGCAAATTTATAATAGAGGGATATAGAATTCTTACTTTAGCATTTGAGCAGAAGGATATTATAGATTACGTCTTTATAAACGAGGATTTTGAAAATAAAGAAGAACACAGAAAGTTTTTAAAAGAATTAGAAGATGCAAATATAAAAGTATATAAGACAACTAACAAGAATTTTAAAGATATGGTAGATACTGAAAACACTCAGGGGATACTAGCTGTTGTTTCTTATGAAAAGAAAACTCTTGAAAAAAATCTAACTGACGATGATAAATACATCATAGTCCTAGATAGAATTCAGGATCCGGGAAATATGGGGACAATAATAAGAACAGCAGATGCAGCTGGAGCTGATGCGATAATAACTTTAAAAGGATGTGTAGACATATACAATCCAAAGGTAATAAGATCTACAATGGGATCTATATTTAGCATGAACATAATTCCTGCAGAAAGAGATGAGATGTTATCTACATTAAAATCAAAAGGAATAAAAATAGTATCTAGTTGGCTTAATACAGAAAACTGGTATGATACTGTAGATTATGGGAATAAAGTTGCGCTTGTAATAGGAAATGAGGCAAATGGTATAGATGATGTCATAGCTGAAAATTCTGATTTACTTGTAAAAATACCTATATACGGAAGTGCAGAATCTTTAAATGCTGCAATAAGTTCTGCAATTCTAATGTACGAAATCAAAAAATCACTTGTCTAAAATGTTGACAATGTGTTATAATTATGAGGAATTGTAAATACAATTACAAAAATTAAAAATAATTAATGTTGATAGAGAAAAGTACTGTGAACCATTTCAGTAAAGAGATAGATTGTCGTTGGCTGTGAGCAATCTTCTGAGATATCATAGGAAGTTCGCTCTGGAGTTTCTAAGCTGAAGTCTTACGATGTGTAGGTTTGGACGTATAAGATGCGTTAAATCTTTTGAGGTGGTCTAATTAAAGTTTATTAGGCTACTAGGGTGGTACCGCGGAATTATAGTCTTTCGTCCCTAGCTGGGATTGAAAGACTTTTTTTATGCAAATTATGAAAATAAGAAAACTAAGAAAAATTATTAAATGAAAGGGTGATATTAAAGATGCAGGAAAAACTTCTTGAATTACAGAAAAATGCATTAGCTGAAATAGCAGAGGCAGACAGTATAGAAAAAGCTGAAAGTCTTAGAGTTAAATACCTTGGTAAAAAGGGAGAACTTACAATAATATTAAAAGGAATGGGAAAATTATCTGCTGAAGAAAGACCAGTAGTTGGTAAAGTAGGTAATGAAGTTAGAACAGCTATAGAAGAAGGAATAAACAACGCTAAAACTGAACTTAAAAAAGCAGAACAGGCTAAAAAACTAGCAGAAGAAGTAATAGACGTTACAATGCCTTCAAAAGAATTTAAAGTAGGTAAAAAACATCCTATAACTAAAATAATAGATGAAGTAACTGATATATTCATAGGAATGGGATTCTCTATAGCAGAAGGTCCAGAAGTTGAAACAGTTAGAAACAACTTCGATGCATTAAATGCTCCAAAAGACCATCCATCAAGAGATATGTCAGATACATTCTACATAAACGATGATTTATTATTAAGAACACAGACTTCTCCAGTTCAGATAAGAACTATGGAAAAAGAAGACTTACCAATAAAAATAATAGCTCCTGGAAGATGCTTCAGATCTGACTCTCCAGATGCTACACATTCTCCAATGTTCCATCAGATAGAGCTTCTAGTTGTTGGAAAAGACATAACAATGACAGAATTCAAAGGAACTTTAAACACATTTGTTCAGAAATTATTCGGAAGTGAAACAAATACAAAATTCAGACCTCACAACTTCCCATTCACTGAACCAAGTGCAGAAATAGACGTAACTTGCTTCAAATGTGGTGGTAAAGGTTGCCCAGTTTGTAAAGGAGAAGGTTGGATAGAAATATTAGGTGCAGGTATGGTACATCCTAACGTACTTAGAAACTGTGGAATAGATCCAGAAGTTTACAGTGGATTTGCAGCAGGTATGGGTGTTGAAAGACTTGCAATGCTTAAATACGGTATAGATGACATAAGATTATTATTCGAAAATGATGTTAGATTCTTAGATCAGTTCTAATTTGATGAAATAGGGAGGAAAATATAAATGTTAGTATCAGTAAAATGGTTAAGAGATTACGTAGATATAGATATGGACGTAAAAGAATTTGCCGATATGATGACAATGACAGGGACTAAAATGGAAACTGTTGAATACTTCGGTGAAGATATAGAAAATGTTGTAGTTGGGAAAATATTAGAGATAAACCCACATCCAAATGCAGATAAATTAATAGTAACAAAAGTTGACGCTGGAGAAAAAGTTCTTCAGATAGTAACAGGAGCAAAAAATGTAAAAGTTGGAGATTATATACCTCTAGCAATACACGGAGCTAAACTTCCTGGTGGAATAAAAATAAAAACAGGAAAATTAAGAGGCGAAGTATCAGAAGGTATGATGTGTTCTGCTGCTGAACTTGGAATAGATGAAAAATACGTTGAAGAATACAAAAAGAACGGAATATTCCTTCTTGATTACGAAGATACTTATGAAACAGGTAAAGATGTTAAAGAAGTTCTTGGTATAAATGATGCAGTTATAGATTTCGAATTAACATCAAATAGACCAGACTGCAGATGTGTAATAGGTATAGCTAGAGAAGCAGCTGTAACAGTTGGTAAAAAAGTTAAATACCCAGAAGTATCTGTTAAAGAAGAAGCTGACGAAGCAATAGATTTCGATGTACAGATAGAAAACCCAGAGTTATGTAGAAGATATGCAGCTAGAATAGTTAAAGATGTTAAAATAGCTCCATCTCCATACTGGATGCAGAGAAGATTAATAGAAGCTGGTGTAAGACCTATAAACAACATAGTAGATATAACTAACTATGTAATGTTAGAAATGGGTCAGCCAATGCACGCATTCGATTTAAGTGATATAGGAACAGGAAAAATAGTTGTTAGAAATGCTGAAGAAGGAGAAAAATTCGTTACTTTAGACGAACAGGAAAGAACTCTTGATAAAGATATGTTAGTTATAACTAATGGAGAAAAATCTTTAGCTTTAGCTGGTGTAATGGGTGGATTAAACTCAGAAATAAAAGACACTACAACTGAATTATTATTCGAAAGTGCAAACTTCCAGGCTGAAAACGTAAGAGCTACTTCTAAAAAATTAGGACTTAGAACAGAATCTTCTTCAAGATTCGAAAAAGGTATAGATCCAAACTTAGCAGAACTTGCTGTAAACAGAGCAGCTCAGTTAGTTGAAATGTTAGGAGCAGGTAAAGTATTAAAAGGTATAGAAGATAACTATCCTTCAAAACCAGAACAGAAAATACTTACAGTAAATCCTAAGAGAATAACAGCTAGATTAGGAATAGACCTTCCAATAGCTCAGTTCATAGAAATATTAGAATCATTAGAATTCGACTGTGATTTAAAATCTGCTGAAGAATTAGAAATAAGAGTGCCTTCATTCAGATTAGATATGGAACAGGAAGCTGATGTTCTTGAAGAAATAGCAAGAATATACGGATTCGAAAATATACCAGCTAAACAGTTAGAAGGTAACTACACAGCAGGTATAAAAACTGAAAGACAGAAATTCAACGATATACTAAAATCTACTGCTCTATCAACAGGATTATATGAAGTACTTAGCTACTCATTCGTAAGTCCATCAGGAGTAGATAAAATAAAATTACCTGCAGATTCTCCAAAGAGAAACTTTGTAAAACTTTTAAATCCACTTGGAGAAGAAACTTCTGTAATGAGAACTACAATGATACCAAATATGCTTGATATAGTATACACTAATATGTCTAGAAAGAACCCAGAATTCGCAGGATTCGAATGTGGACATGTATTTGTACCAAGTGAAGAAGGACTTCCTTCAGAATTAAACCATATGTGTATGGCAATGTACGGAAAAGAAGTAGACTTCTTCGTATTAAAAGGTGCAGTTGAAAAAGTTCTTGAAAGAGCAGGAATGAAAGAATACGAAATAATACCAGAAAAAGAAAACACTACATTCCATCCAGGTAGATGTGCTAAAATAGTATGTAATGGAACATTAGTAGGTTACTTAGGAGAAGTACATCCTGATGTACTTGAAAACTATGGATTAACTCAGAGAGTATATGTTTGTGAAATAGACACAGATGTAGTATTTGAAAACTCAGACAGAACAATAATATTCAAATCTCTTCCAAAATATCCATCTACATCAAGAGATATAGCACTTACTGTAAAAGATGAAGTATATGTAAAAGATATAGAAGATATAATAAAAGCTAACGGAGAAGGATTAGTTGAAAGTTATAGATTATTCGACGTATACAGAGGATCTCAGATAGAAACTGGATATAAATCTGTAGCATACAGCATAACTTATAGAAGTGCTGAAAAAACACTTACTGATGATGACATAGCACCAGTTCATGAAAACATATTAAAAGAATTAAGCGAAAAATTAGGTGCTGAATTAAGAGCTTAATGAAAAGTAATCATTAGGGGGTTGAAACCGATGAATAAGGTAACTGTAAAAATACAGGGAGCTGAATATCAGATGACAGGAGATAAGCCTGTTGAAAAAATGAAACAGATAGCTGACTATGTAGACAGTGAAATGAGTACAATAGCTGAGGCGAATTCAAGACTTAGTATATCAGCAGTATCAATACTTACAGCTCTAAACATAGCAGATCTTCTATTTGAATGCTCTGAAGAAAACCAGGAAATAGCTAAAGAGCTTGAAGAATTACAGGAAAATGCAGAAAATGGTATAAACTCTGAAGCTGCAAAAGAATTAGAAGAAAAAATAGCATTAAAAGACCAGGAAATAGAAGAGTTAAAAAACGGGGTTGAATCTAAAAACTCAGAACTTGAAGAGCTACAGAAAAGAATGGCAGAACTTATGGAAATAGTAGAAGAAAAGAAAAAAGAAATCTTAGAACTACAGAATCCAGAAGTATGTCAGGAAATGAATGTAGATGAAAGAATAAAAGAGCTAGAAGAAAAATTAGCTGAGGCTAATAAAAAGGTAGAAACTGCTGAACAGATAGCATCTGAATTCCAAAATAATGCCTACGAACTTCAGCTTGAAAACACTGAGCTTAAAAATAAATTAGACAAATAACGCAAATGTATTGCAAAAAGAGTCGCTTGATACATATAATATATGGAGCGGCTCTTTTTTTTATGCCGATTTTTAAGTGAAAATAATTGTTTTTAAAAAGAAATTATATTAGATAATTGTTGGAATGTTGAAATAAAATTATGATTTCAATAAGAAGGAGGAAATGATGAATAAAATAGAACTTCTTGCTCCAGTTGGAAGCTTTGAAGCGTTAAAAGCAGCTGTTCAAAATGGTGCAGATGCAGTTTATTTAGGTGGAAAAGATTTTAGTGCTAGAGCATCTGCAAATAAT